>DASQNW010000453.1:0-19898 GCA_035644775.1 Chitinophagaceae bacterium
AGGAATGGAGATAGGCTGGCGAGCTCTTCACCTGCGCTGAGGCTCTCAGTGGCTCTTATTCGATCTAGAACCGACTGAGCAAACTGTTGAAAATACCCCTCCGGAACAAGATAGCAATGATCGATCTTCTGTTGAAGCAAACTGCTTTCGAGTTCCTTAAGTTCATTTTGTATGGTGGTCCAACTGTTCATTTTCGTGTTTTAAGACTGAAAAAGGGCTTTAGAGTTTAATGGTTCTTAATGTAATCCTCTATTTTCTTTACTGCGTGGTGATAACTAGCCTTTAAAGCACCCTCACTCGTTTCTAAAATGCGGCTCATTTCCTCATATGGCATTTCATCGTAGTACCGGAGGTTGAACACTAAACGTTGTTTCTCAGGCAATTGCTGCATAGCGAGTTGGAGTTTCCACTCCAGTCGGTTAGGATCAAAATGCCTGTCTGCCTTTATTTTGTTGCTTAGCCCTGATTCAACATCACTCAAGGAAACCGCGGATCTTTTCTTCTGCTGTTCCAAAAAGGTGAGACTTTCGTTCGTAGCTATCCGGTACAACCAGGTGTATAACTGCGCATCTTCTCTAAAGTTTTCCAGGCCATTCCACACTCGGATAAAAACATTTTGAAGCACATCATTGGTATCATCGTGGTCGACAACCATCCGCCTTATATGCCAATAAAGCTTCTCCTGGTACTTTTTTATAATGGTAGTGAAAGCAGCCTCCTTGGATTGCGGGTTCCGAAACTGCACCAATAATTCTGCATCTGATCTGTCGGTTAGGGCCATTATCGTTTATTATGTTTTCAGATGGGATCAATAAAACGATAAAGATAAATTTTTGACGGCAAGGGTTGTACAGAATAGCCATGTAACCCAACTAATCTGCCGTCCCTAAAATGCCCTTAAGTTGATACGTTATTCAAGATGCTGCTCAACACGACACTTTTTGGGAGATATGATCAGCGACAAAATTATCCCGCCTTTCGTGAGATGACCTTTTCGGCTGCAGTTATAATGTCCGGAATATCTAAACCGTATTTTTTCAGCAATTCTGCAGGCACGCCGCTTTCACCAAAAGTGTCTCTCGTGCCCACATACTCAATTGGAACAGGAAAATTCTTTGCTGCCACCTGAGCTATTGCATCGCCCAGCCCGCCTATGATGTTATGCTCTTCTACCGTTACTGCACACCTTGTCTTCCGCAGTGATTGTAGCACCGCCTGCTCGTCAAGAGGCTTGATTGTATGGATGTTGATGACTTCGACACTTAGGCCTCTTTCCTGGAGGGCAGCACCTGCTTGTATGGCGTTCCACACCATATGACCGCAGGCAAAAACACTTACATCAGTGCCTTCTGAAAAGAACTGGGCTTTCCCTATGGTAAAGTCTTCCCCACTTGTGAAGATCGGCCACACCGGTCTGCCGAACCTCAGATAAACGGGCCCGTGATATTCGGCAATGGCAATAGTGGCAGCCTTTGTTTGATTGTAATCGCATGGAACAATCACTGTCATTCCCGGTAGCATTTTCATCAGCCCTATATCCTCCAAGATCTGGTGAGTTGCCCCATCTTCTCCCAAGGTAAGCCCTGCATGCGAAGCACAAATCTTTACATTTTTATCGCTATACGCCACGCTTTGACGGATCTGGTCATAAACACGTCCTGTCGAGAAATTGGCGAAAGTGGTGGTGTAAGGTATTTTTCCCCCGATGGTCAACCCGGCTGCTATACCGATCATGTTTGCCTCTGCAATCCCGCATTGAACAAACCGTTCGGGAAATTCTTTCATGAACTGTTGTAGTTTCAACGAGCCTGCAAGGTCCGCCGTCAGTGCTACAACATTGCTATTCTTCCGTGCTGCTTCTACAATGCCGTCTCCAAAGCCGCTTCTGGTATCTTTCTTTCCTGAAGGTTGAATTTCTTTTAGCATCAATACTGATTGTGATGCAAATGTATAGGCAAAGGCCAGAAGTCAATTAATTTAATCCGGTTTTAGACACATCAAACAACTGCTCGTCTTTCTTTAATCGTTTTTCCCACTCCCATGCAGTGCTCATCATTTCGTCCAAAGTTCTGTCAGGCTGCCAACCAAGTTCTTTTTTTGCACGATCGTTATTAGCATAGATGGCCACCACATCGCCGGGCCGGCGAGGGCCCACTTCATAGTTAAGTTTCTCTCCACTCACCCTTTCAAACGTTTTGATTGCCTCCAGAACCGTAACACCATTGCCTGTACCGAGATTGAATACCTCACAACCGGTAGCGTTCTTTTGCTGTTGCAGATATTTGATAGAAAGTGTATGCGCATGTGCAATGTCCGAAACATGGATATAATCCCTTACACAGCTGCCGTCACGGGTTGGATAATCACTCCCGTAGACCATCATCTTAGGTAGCTTACCGATGGCAGTTTGCGTGATCACGGGAACCAGGTTTTGAGGCTTACCAATCGGTAGTTCTCCAATTAGTGTGGATGGATGCGCTCCTACCGGATTGAAGTAGCGCAGGAGAATACATTTAGTGGTGGGAAAACTTTTTTGAAATTCACTCAGGATCTGTTCACCCATTTGCTTCGTGTAGCCATAAGGAGATTCAGCAGGCTTTTGGGGAGTTTCTTCTGTCACTGGTATTTCATCGGGGTTGCCGTAGACAGTGCAGGAGGAGGAAAAGACAAACCATGGAGTTTGAAACTCCTGTACGCACTTCAAAAGGTTAATCAGCGATAAAGTGTTGTTTTCAAAATACATCAAGGGCTTTTCTACAGATTCCCCCACTGCCTTATATGCGGCAAAATGGATGATACCATCAATATCTTCGTTTTCCTGGAATATGGCAAAAGTTTCGTCGAAGCTGCAGAGATCAACCTTGTAATGTTTTACGGCCTTGCCGGTAATTTTTTCAACTCCTTTCAGGATGCCAGAGTTTGAACGCGAATTGTTGTCTACACAAATTACGTCATATCCATTCTCTATAAGATCTACAAGGGTATGCGAGCCAATGTAGCCACAGCCGCCGGTAACTAAGATTTTTGCCATTGCTCTTGATTGAGCGGCAAAACTCGGGAATTATGACGAATGATTTAGAGGAATAGATGAAATAAATGATATACACCAGCTGCCAGCAAAGCACTGACGGGTATTGTTAGTATCCACGCCCAAAGCAGGTTGATCGTTACACCCCATCGAACGGCGGAGAGGCGTTTAGTGGCGCCAACACCAATAATAGCACCTGTGATGGTGTGTGTGGTGCTGACAGGTATTTTCAATGCTTCGGTGGTAAAGAGCGTTATTGCACCAGCGGTTTCCGCAGCAACTCCTTCGAACGGAGTAACCTTAGTAATCCGCGTACCCATGGTTTTTACAATTTTCCATCCTCCACTCATTGTTCCTAAGCCGATAGCAGCATAACATGAAAGCGGCACCCAGGTGGGCATTTGACTAAATTCGGTAATACTACCGTGGGCGATTAATGCAGCCGTAATAATTCCCATTACTTTTTGTGCGTCGTTCCCGCCGTGTCCAATACTAAAAGCTGCCGATGACACCAATTGAAGCCTCTTAAACCATACATTAGCCTTGGCAGCATTTAAAGTGTTGAGCCAGAAAGTGAATAGCGCCATAACCACTAAAATGAACGTGAGCAATATCCACTTAAAGTTCTTAGAATAGAAGACTACCTTCCATATGTAGGATTCGTAATGCGAGTTGATCTTTTCAGCATCCGTCTCCAGATTAGCGTAAAGAAAAACCGCTACCAGCAACAATATTATGGTCGAAACCAGGCGTGGGCCCACTCCTTTTCGAAAGGAGTAAATAAACCATAGTGACATGATAAACGCGAAGATCATACCTACCAATGGCGCAAGAAAAATGAACGAAGCGGTTTTTATAACGGGTTCTGAATTAACCGCTCCAAAGCCTCCATTAGCGATAGCCGCACCTGCGAAACCACCGATCAGCGTATGTGACGAGGACGAGGGAATACCAAACCACCAGGTAAGCAGGTTCCAGGCAATAGCGGCGATTAGCCCGGAAAAAACCACTGGCAGTGTTATCCACTCATCATGTACAGTTTTAGCGATCGTATTTGCTACTCCATGGTCTTTAAAAATAAAAAAAGCAGCAAAGTTGAAAACTGCTGCCCAAAGAACTGCCTGAAAAGGCGTCAATACTTTAGTAGATACTATTGTCGCGATGGAATTGGCGGCATCATGAAAGCCATTTATGTAATCGAAAATCAGTGCCAGTGCAATAATAACGATCAGGAAGGTCATAGAGAATACTTGAAAATTGTCAATGTGCGTTTGTGCCAATCCTTTACCTACATCTGCTTATCTCGTTGTCACATCGGCTAATTATCAAATTGATTATGCGTATTTTACAATGATAGACTCTATCACATTAGCTGCGTCCTCGCACTTGTCAGTAGCATTCTCCATAGACTGGTAAATCTCGCGCTTCTTAATAACCTCCTTTGCGTCTTGTTCCGTAGCAAACAATCGCTCGATACTCATGTCAAACATATCATCTGCCTGGTTTTCGAGGCTGTTGATCTTTACCAGCGATTCGGTGATTAAACGCATATTTTTCATGTCGCGTAGTTCACCTACTGCTTTACGCACCTCCGTTGCACTTGCATGAATGATCTCGGCTAGTTTTTGAAGCCCAGTATCATTGGGATTGACTCTATAAAAGTTTATCTTTTTTGCACAAGCATAAATGTAGTCGGCAATATCATCGAGCGCAGAGGCCAGGTAGTGGATATCTTCCCGGTCAAACGGGGTAATAAAATTTCTTCCAAGCTCCGTAAAAATTCTGTGGGTTAACTCATCGTTCGCATGTTCCAGATCTTCCAGTTGTGTAATAATCTGTTGCCGTTTGTCAAATTCGGGCTCTCCCACACAATTCATAAGAAGCTTCGACATTTTTGCCACGTTATCGGCCACTTCCTCAAAAAGGCTATAAAAGACCTTATCCTTGGGCATGAATAGCTTCATGAACGATTTTATCGCCATACAGTTTCTTTAAAGGTGAGCTAAATTACTGCCGAATAAATCTGGTTTTGGTTTAGCTCAATAATTAATCTAAACTTAATATTCAGAAATAGCTTTTAAAAAACTATGCCTTATAATATAAGGAAGAAGTATCACGTGTTGAAAGCTTTTAAAAATTGAGCTGTGCCTGAATTCGAACCAGGTTGCCTTCTTGTATGTTATTCTGAAGTTTAAAATCTTCAAACCTGCGTTGTGAGATTGTGTACTGTGTTACAAGCTCGAAGTTTTTGAATGGCTGCCATTCAATGCCTACCTCATATTCATTTACGTCGTAGCTGCGGGCATCGGTTTCATGTTTTTTTCCTCCTGAATAGTATTGTATTCTGAAAAACGGATAGATCAGCTGCTTTTTGGCCTTGAACATATAATGAAAAGTGGCATAGCCCCCTGTGAGCCGTTTTGTTTCTATGGAATCTGTAGCCGGGCTGAACTCAGGCCCCCTACCAATATTATACTCGGCCTGAATGCCGAAAGGCATCGGATACAGCACAAAACTACCCGCCAACCTTTCATCGGCATACGTCCGGTCTGCAGTAGCTTTTACGCCGGCAGACAGCTGGTCGGCAGTGAGTGTATATTTTCCGCTATATCCCTGAATAGACGGTTCAATGATTTGACTGCCTATCATAAAAGGATAACTAAGTCTCCCAACAACATGCAGATTATTATTCTGTTCGGGCCGGTTTGCCGTTTGCCCGTTGAATATACCGAAGCCAAACACACCATAATCTCCAGAACCTTTGTATCCTTCGTTAACGAGTTCCGAAAACCTTTTTCGAATTTTTTCCGGTGCCCAATAAAAGAACGCCGCCATGTCCCTTTCGTTAGATACGGCACTGTTTAACGCATCATTCCTATCCAGTGGCAGCCTGTTTTGACTTGATTGCATGTTTTCAAAACCAAACGGCACTTTGCTCTGGCCCAGCCGAAGACGGTATTCGTTCTTTCTATCAAGCCCTAAGTCCACATAGGCGTCTCGTATTTGACCGAAATGCTGTGCTCCGGCGGAAGATGGTGCGCTGGCAAAATCGGGCTGAATATAGAAATACACCCGCTCGTGAACCTGGCCAAAGAAGATGATGCGCAGACGACGAATGAAAATTCCACCGTTTTCACCCCAGGAGCGATCGCATTGGTCACATTTTAATCTGGGGTTTGTTTCAGCCAGCCTGTTGTAGCGGACCTGAGTGTATCCACGAATAGATACACTCTCAAACCATTTCGCCCGGGTCTTGGCGTGTGCTTCTTCTTTCGAAACAGTCTTTTTTAACGAATCAGATTGGCCGTACCCACACAGAGATCCCAACAATAGGACAGTTAACAATTTCTTCATAAAAATTTAACCTAGCCAAAAGTAGCACCATTTACCACTAAACGATTCACATGAATACCACTGAATATTTATTCGGGTGGAAAGCGCAATTGGCTTAAGAGAATGCCTATAGAAACAGTGTGGTAACATTACCGTAACATTCGCATCACAATTCGGTAACCTTCCAGTAACAAACGAGTAACATCTACAGGGTTGCTTTGCATAAAATTTAGATGATGTCAATCCGGTATTTCGTTACGTTGATGTTTGTGTTGTGTTCTGCCATTTCTTACTCACAGAATGTAAGATTGAGCGGCAAGGTAGTAAACGATAAAAACGAAGCATTAGCAGGTGTATCCATAAAAATCGGCGGCTCTGCTTTGGGCACCACTACCAATGTGGAAGGCAACTACTCACTTAGTCTTGCCCCAGGTGAAATAAATACAATAGAGGTTTCAGCAGTAGGATACGTTCCCAAATCAATTACCGAAGTGCAGGTTGCTGCGGGCCAGGTAAATGAGCTGAATATTGTGCTGGAAAGAGCTACCAAAAGCGAAGCCGAGGTAGTAGTAAGAAGTGTAAGCAGACGTCAGGAAAGCACAGCGGCGTTATTAAACTTTCAAAAGAATAATACGGCACTTTCCAGCGGTCTCGCTGCCGACTTCATCCGCCGCACTCCAGATAGAAATACTGGTGAGGTATTGAAAAGAGTCAGCGGAACTTCTATTCAGGACAATCGCTATGTAGTAGTTCGCGGTTTATCGGACAGATACAACCAGGCGTTTATCAACAATGCACAGATGCCGAGCTCTGAGCCCGACCGCAAAGCTTTTTCCTTCGACCTGATTCCATCTCAGATGATCGATAACGTAATCATCAACAAAACTGCAACTCCCGATATGACAGGAGAGTTTGCAGGAGGCTTAATTCAGATCAACACAAAAGATATTCCGTCCAGCAATCAACTTTCCGTTGGCGTTTCTTTGGGCTACAATACTCAATCTACATTTAAAGATTTCACAACCAACAGGAGAAACGCAACCGATTGGCTGGGATTTGATGACGGCACTCGCTCTTTACCTTCTTCGGTACCTTCTGTGGAGAAATACAGGGCATTACCGGCTGCTGACAAAATCAACATTACAAAAGACTTCTCAGGCGATGTGTATAGAGAAGAAGTGAAAACAGCTTTGCCAATAACGACCGTTAACCTTACGTGGACGAATGCAGCGCGATTGAAAAACAATGCAACTTTCGGAACCATAATTTCTGCCTATCACCGGAAAGGAATGATCGTCTACAACGATGTTGAAAGAGGCAGGTTCGAATCCGAAGCATCCGGAAGAACTCCCATTTTTACCGGAAGTGAAACACAAAACCGGTATTCAGTTAACGCAGGCGCACTTGCCAACTTCACCTACATCAAAGGAAGACACAAGGTGTCACTCAAAAATTTGTTCAATCAACTTTTTGAGGATAATTATTACACAAGAAATCTTGAGAACGTGGGTCGATTGCAGAATGTGTCGTTGCGCTCTTCCTTCCTTAACCAGCGTTCTTTGTATAGTGGTCAGTTAGAGGGTGAGCATGCGCTTTCTAATTCAGGCATAAAGTTTACCTGGAATGGCAATCTTTCTTTGAATAATAAGCAGCAACCAGACTTCCGCACTGCCCAGTACGTGCAAACGCTCAATTCACCCGAAGCTAAGTTTGAAATGGATGATGATGACACCAGGAGGTTTTACTCAGAACTGAAGGATTATACAGCCGGTCTTCAGCGTTCACTGTTATTGCCGTTTAAACTTGCGGGCAATGCACACTCCTTCAAAGTAGGAGGTAGCACTTTGCTAAGATATCGTGACTTCCGCTCAAGAGTGTTCCGCTACAGGCCTGCTTCTAACACTACAGACATCCACACTCAATACGATCAAGCTTTTCTTCCGTCGAATATCAACGAAAACGGGTTGTACCTTGATGAACAAACCCAGAATACAGATAAATATATAGGCGCTTCAGCCCTTGATGCGGCATACGCCATGTTCGACAATCGTGTGGGTAATAACCTTCGGATCATTTGGGGATTGAGAGCAGAATATTTCGAACAGTTTCTTACAACAAGAGATCTCTCTTTAAAACGTGTCATTGTGAACACAAATAAGTGGGATTTTCTTCCATCGTTAAACCTAACTTATACCTTGAATCCTAAGAACCAGCTTCGAGCTTCTGCTTCCCGTACCATTGCACGTCCAGAGTTCAGGGAAATTGCTCCATTCCAATTCTTTGACTACGAACAAATCTGGGGCATCAGCGGTAATACTGACTTAAAAAGAACCTCGATCTTAAATGGAGATCTGCGCTACGAATTTTATCCGAAATCAGGGGAGCTTATTTCGTTGGGAGTGCTGTACAAGCATTTCTCCGATCCGATAGAGCTAAGGATGGATGCGGGTAGCAACAGCGATCGCTGGCTGTTCGGGTACACCAATGCGAACGAAGCAACGCTTTATGGCGCTGAAGTAGAAATCAGGAAAGGTCTTGATTTTATCAGTGACAAACTTCGCAACCTCACGTTCATCAGCAATCTAACTATCCTGGAGTCAAGTGTAAAAATCAACACCATACAAGCTGGCGGAAAAGACACCGATCAGGACAGACCCCTTTACGGTCAATCTCCATATTTGATCAACGGCGGCTTACAATACACCGCTCAAGGATGGAATGCAACGTTATTGTACAACCGCATAGGACCACGTCTATACCTGGTTGGCGATCCTAATGGTGCAGGCTTTTACGATATCTATGAAGCTTCACGAAACCTGTTGGATCTTCAAGCATCTAAGAGAATATTAAGTGGCAAAGGCGAGCTTAAACTCACTGTTTCGGATATTCTGAACAACCGTTTTGCTTTCTACGACAATCCATCATCGAAATACAATTACAAAGCATCTGAAGGTGACAGGATCAATTACGCTTACAAGCCAGGAACTACTGTCACTGTGGGCTTCACCTACGATTTCAATTTAAAAAAGAAGAACTAATTCTAAAAACGCATTCAAACAGAAAAACAACAAAGATGAAAACTCTTAAGCAGCTGCTCATTATTGCTTCTGCAGCACTCTTTACGGCCTCATGTGTGAAAGTAGATTTCAATGAAGAAACCGGCACCGGCGGTGGTGGTGGTGGCACAGACACTGACAATCCTAATGTAAGCCGCGTATTGCAAGGATCTTACGAAAGAAACATTACTCTTGAAGGCGGCACCTACACCATCAAAGGGTACGTGTACTTCACTTCTGGAACAACACTAAAAATTCCTGAGGGAACGATTCTGAAAAGTGACGTTTCGCAAAAAGGCGCAATTATTATTGAACGCGGAGCCAAAATCGAGGCAACTGGTACTGCAACAAAACCTATTGTATTTACTTCCGGCAAGCCTGCAGGTCAGCGCCAACGGGGCGATTGGGGTGGCATTATCATTCTCGGCAATGCACCTACCAACAGGCCATTGTCTCCTGCTCCATTGGTTGAGGGCGGCGTGGATCGCCGTTATGGTGGCACAAATGCTGCTGACAATTCTGGCATTATGCGCTATGTGCGTATTGAATGGGCGGGTATTGCGGCAGAACCTGGCTCTGAAATCAACGGGTTAACTCTCGGTGGCGTAGGTTCTGGAACAACGCTAGAGTACATCCAGGTGTCTTATGGAAACGATGACGCTTACGAATTTTTTGGTGGCACCGTAAATGCAAAAAATTTGGTGGCCTACGCTTCTTCTGACGATGATCTTGACTTTGACTTTGGATATACAGGAAAAATTCAGTTCGCAGTTATTCAGCGCCGTCCCGAGATTGCAGATACTGATGCCGGCAATGGTGTTGAAGCAGATAACGATGGTACCGGCACCACAGCTACCCCTTACACACGCCCTGTTTTATCAAACATCACCTGGATTGGACCGAATGGTGATGCAGCAACTCAGGCTAATTTAAATTTCGCTAACCGCTGGAGAAGAGCTGTACGTTTTGCTGTGCACAATTCTATTATGATCGGCTTTCCCAAAGGCGGATTCTCTATGGAAAGTGCAGCAACTGCAGAAGCCTACAAAAATGGCGATTCTGAGTTCAAAAATAACCTGGTACATGCCCTTGCTGCACCATACAAGGTGGATGCTACGGCCGCCGCTGTGATAACCGCAGACCAGGTGAAAGCAAAGGCAGAATCTGAAGGCAACATCACCTACACCAATGTGGATGATGTAATGCTTGAAGCTCCTTTTAATTGGGATGCTCCTAATTATCTTCCAAAGACCGGATCACCAGCACTTACAGGAGCAAGCTTTACCGGATTAGACGCGTTTTTTACAAACGTTGCGTACAGAGGTGCTTTTGGATCGACCAACTGGCTGACAGGCTGGGCTAGCTTTAGCCCTCAAACGAATACTTACTGATTAGACTCTTCCACCTTTTACGAAAGCCGCTTTACAGCGGCTTTCTGCTTTTACTAACTTGCCAAACAATGAGATCAATTCACTTTATTCTTTTCAGCTTTTTTATACTCGCCTCTTGTGGAGACAACCAGCGCAGTGAATCGATAAAAGAAGAAGCTGCTCCGGCTGATTCTTTAACCATTAAAACAGCTTTACAAATAGAACCGCAACTAGCTGCAACAGACAGTCTGCAACTGCTTTTCTATAACAACCCTGATGGAGATTCGCTTCGCTACACGCGTTACTTCAAATTTGTGAACACTACCAATGGGGAATTGCTTAAAGATGTTTTTGACGCAGTAAACCAGCCTGTTGAACAATGGAACGAGTTGAAAAATTGCCGCTCTGAGGGTAAAATCTTCCTGTACGGTAAGAACGATCCATTGAAGACGGTTTACTTCTCAACACGGTGTGATAGCTGTTGTTATCTGTATTTTATAAAAGATGGCACTTTCTTCTATTTTCCGTTACCCGATAAACTTAGATCCGAGCTCACGAGGCGAAAATCATCTTTACAAAAGACTGGCAAATGAGCCGCAGCTGATTCCGTCTATTCAGCCAACGTGCCGGGAGTATAGACATAGGCAATTTCATACGATCTATTTCGCAGCTCAGGCATCAACTGACCTATTCTGAGATCATATTTTTGTGGTGTGGGATCGCAAACGGAATATTTACTGCCGTTATACACAATTGAATGGCCAATGGGTTTTTCAAACTTTACCGCAATAGTTACATGCTCCGTGTAGGCAAGAACAATCATTGGCAGATTATATACTTCTTTCACGAGGTAGAAGAACAAGGCAGCCCTGTCCTCACAATCACTTGCTTCGGATAATAAGGTTTGCTCTGGTAAAAATCTTTTTTCTTGCCCATAAACTTCTGTGTCGGGCTGGAACAAAAACGCATAACGTGTAAACCGCATCAGGAAGTCCACACCATTTCTCGTGCTCATTTTCTTCACATGCTTCTTTAGCAATGGAATCAGAGAGCTATAGGTTTCTGTGCTCAAAGGAGCATCAAAATACGCTGCGTAATCAGTAGCAGGATAATTGTTGAAAATCGACTTTACGTGCGGATTGAGCTTTAATTTAAACTGGTATTCGCTTTCATTGTATCTAAACTGCACTTCCTTCTCGAGGTATTCTACAGACTTGAAATCTGGCAACCTCGTAAGCTTGTAAGAAAAAGCTCTTTGAACGCCGGGAGCCTCGGTTGTTACTTCTGTAAAGCTTTCTTTTTCAAAATCTATTTGGCCATAATCATGGTAATTGAGGCACACGTACTGCTTGCCGGATTTTACACGAAATGGAATGTTGTAAATGTTTTCATCGCTTTGCACGTAAAAAAGAATTTTGTGATCTGAAATAGCCAGGATCGCATCGTATCCTGAATACTTCAACAAAAACCACTTATATAAAGTATATCGATGATAATTATCTGCCTTTGGACTAAGGTGTTGGGCAACTCTCCTGATCAACTGGTAAAACAGCCAATCATCTGGCTTGTGGTGCGATTTGTAATCGGCTAAACCTTTCAATATAGAGCTTAGGTCCGCTTCTTTAATTTGATTATGAAATGCTGATATGGACGATGCACTCAAGGCACTGTTGTAATCTACGATTGCTTGTTTACTATAATCAAATTGAATGGTGTCGCCGTAGAAGTCTAAACTGGCATACACACGTTCCTGCGCGTTTGTGCTAAAAACCACTATTACCAGTGAGGTAGCAAAGAGCCATATGGACTTGAGAGTTTGCAATGTCTATAAAGCTACAAAAAAATTAACGATAAGATAATATTGATTATCATCCCATGAGAACGGTAATAATTGCTTAACAAGTGTTGCTTGTCCTGCCCACGCCATACATAGTAACTTCAAGATTCATTAGTCATTTCACAAAAACAGGAAAACCGCTCCCGTGAGCGGTTTAATTTTTCTTGCGTACATGCATCAAAGCAGGCTGATTAGGTACCTATAAATGATTCTGCTATGGAACTGAATTGGTCGATATTGGTAATCGTCGGAGTATTACTTCTGGCTCTGGTTATCTTCACAATTGTCAGAAATCAAAAAGATGAAAAAGATCTGGAAAATAAATTGAACAACGACTACCGCAAACCTCAGGAGCATACAGATGCTGATGATCCCGATGACGTGAAAGGATCCTAATTTCTAGCTGAGCCCATCAGTTACACTGCCAGGTCCCGTTACTTTTTCAACAATTCAGCATGCAAAGGCAAATCTTTTTCTTCTTCCTGCCATACCAGGTTTGATATCCACCACCTGCCATCTGTTTTCACAAGTGTAATGTAATTAACCCCCCTTTGCTCCACTTTTCCTGCGGGAGACATCCTGAACTGGTAAGCAGATTGCACGGTCGCGACATTTCCAAACTGCATCACTTTTCGATTCAGTTCTTCCTCGAAGAAACCAGACTGCTGGAAGAAAGATGCATTTGACTTCTGATAACTCTCAGGTGTCAGTGTAAAAAACTTCTGCTCGCCTGAAGGTGTTCTTACTACTGCACCCATTTGTGCGTTCGGTAGAAACAAACTTTTAAAACGATCCCAATCCCGGGGCCCTGCTGCACCAGATATCACGTTATATGTTGCTTTCACGATGGCATCAATAGATGCTACATCTGCCGCAGAAGCCGCAGGACGCTCCACTGGTTCGTCGCTTTTGATAGCGGTAAGCCACGCTTTCTGCACCATCTGCTGCTGCGCTGTCGCGTTCGGTAACAGCCCCAACTTGTTAAGTTCTGTGATAGTTATCTTTTGAATTGGTGCACTGAGTGTGAGGGTGTCAATTGTTTTGCTATTGTTTAATCTGCCCACTTTCACCACCAACATGTCTCCCTCCTTCATCTTTGCTTTGACCTCGTTGATAACTTGATTAAGGTTGTTAACCGTTACAGGGATGCCCTGAAAAGAATAAATTTCATCCCCTGCTTTATAGCCCATTTTCTGACCAAATTCATTCGGCGCAAACGGCTGTTGCAAAGCAATCACTCCTTTAGCATTGGGTGCCATTGATATATTCCCAAACGAGAATGTCTGCTTTTCTGATTTCGGTGCAAACGCTACCCCCGCTAAACCAAAATAGTAGTCGTATGGTATGGGCACATTGCCTGCAACGTGTTTTTGTAAGAACTCCTTCGCCTGTGGGTAAGACAATTCTGCAATATGGTCAAACAATTCATCGTCGTTGAAGTACCGGTTCCTTCCAAACCGCACACCCAGATCGTAGGTTAGATTTCGCAGCCCGTAATTTCCGTTAGACAAATGAAGCAGGTAAACATCAAGACAGGCAGCGATGAGTGCGCCTTTCTGGTAAACATTGCCGTACTGGCTGGCGTATTTGCCTGCACTGTGCACGCTCGTTTCTGTAAAGGAGAGGGTATCGGTAAACTGAGTGCGTGAAATAGTAATTTTTTGCGACAGCTTATCTAAAAACTGCTGCACAGGATTAAGCCCGTATTTCACCTGCACGTGGTGAGAAGTATATTCCGTTACTCCCTCATACAACCACAAATGTTTAGAAAGTACCGCTTCATTATAATTGAATTCTTTAACTTCTCTCGAAGCAATTGTGAGCGGCGTAATGATGTGGAAAAATTCGTGCGATGAAATGTCTATAATGAGGTCTCTTAATTGGTCTGCAGGTGCTTCTCCCAGGTAATAAAATGATGATGTCGTGTGCTCAAGTGCACCTCCTAAACCCTTAGGAAAATTATGAGTGAGCTTAGGATCTTTAAAATAGTAGATGAAAGCATATTTTTCCGCTGGAAGTTTCCCTCCAAGGTACTTTCTCGCAGCTTCAAGAAGTTCATTCATCCAGCCGGCCACTTCCTTTGCATTCATCATCCTGTTTGGCGAATAAACCGACACCAACACCTGGCAATTGCCAACGGAAACCGATGCCGTATCAGGTGCACTGTACATGATTGGATGATCGTACAATTCATCTACATTCTGCGTTCTGAAAACATCCCTGGTGGCGGTGCTTGAAACCGACTGCAAGCTGGTAGATGCATAGAATTGTTGTGGCTTTTCGAAACTTACCTGGAAAGGCATTTGCCTGTACCCTTCGAAAAAGCCAAACACACCTGGCAGGTTGAGCACTACGTTCTTGCCTTCCTCGATATTGGTCGCAGCCATCGGGTAAATGTTATGCTTTAGGTCGGTATCAAAAATATCATCAACACGGTAGGTGAGTTTGTGCAGCTTATTTGCGTTGCTGATCTTCCACTGATTTTCGTTCTGCTTGGTTACTGTCAATGCTTTGCCGCCTTTATCAAAGGCCCTGACGTTTGAAATAAACTTTCCATAATCAGCAATTGAATACGTTCCAGGAATGATCTTGGGAATAGAAAAAACAGCAGTGGGCTTATTAATGGCTGGCGCTAACAATTCTACAGAAAGGCCATCACCCTCGATGCGACTTAGGTCTACACTGTAGCGATACTCGTTTTGGGCGAAGGCTGATCCAACGCCAGTAATGAATATGAAAAGAAATATGCTTCTCATTAGTATACTCATAAAACCTCGTTTAAGTATTGTGGTGTGTTACAAAGAAATATGGTATGGTCAGTTTAACTAAAGAATTTTTTATCAAAGGCGCATTTTAAGGATGTGCCCATTTCTGATGTTTAACGCTAGTACTTAGAACTTAACTGCTGCAGGAATCGTTCTATAGCACCTCGAACTTCCGTGGCAGTGGACTGGTGATTATTCACCATCACGGAAAAAATCAATTCTTTCTCCCTGCTCGTGTACAAATATCCACTCAGGCAAACCACTCCGGACATAGAGCCAGTTTTTGCATAAATAGAGCCAGCCTGCATCGAATAATATCCAGATAAAGTTCCTTCTCCACCAGATGGAAAAACATTCTTTATTCGCTCCATGCCGAAATCACGCATCTGGTTCAATACTGTGACCATGCTTTTTGGTGTAAATAAATTGTACCTGCTCAAACCCGAGCCATCAACCCAACGAGGCTTCTGAGGTAAATTGTTCAAATCGGTATTTAAAAGCTTGACAATGAGCTTTCCGGCGTTCATCTTTGGCAACAGTTCGTTGCTGATGGATAGGAGCAATTGCTCCGCTAAAAAGTTGTCACTATTGTACATCATCAGCTTTAGAACCGAGTCGGTTGGTTGCGAATACAGTATTGATGAAGACGGAAGCGTGTAATACGATGTTCTTACTCCCGCCTTTAATGTGTCGCGTAAAAGCTTTCGCGTAAGCTCGAAATTGTTGGTGCTGAATGGTATCTGTATAGTAGCGAAAGAGTCCGCAGACGGTAAGATCAGGAACTTGTTGGAAGCGCGGTCGCGGGTGATCGCGAACTTGTCTGCAAGTTGCGAAATGTCTTCTGACAACCGCAAGCTATCCTCAAAAAATCGTGGGTAACTAATCAATGGCAATTTTTCGTCGGCTATTTTTTGTTGCGCCTTAGAGAACCTAACCGTATTACCGTACATCGGCATTGGACTTCTTTCTGTCATGTACGACTCATTATAGTCATCCCATGACCACCCTGCGCCTAATGCATCATCTGCCCAATTCTGCGTATTGATTAATATATGTTGCTTAGTCCGCAGAAACTCTAACACGGGTTGGTTTGGAAACGCAGGATGCAGGAGGGTTGGATCGCCTGTAGCTTCAATAATAGCCGTATTGTTCTCTTGTTCACTATAAATGATTCCTTTAAGGCTATCGCCCAGGTGCTTCATGGCCTCGAAGCAGGTGACGATCTTGACGTTACTTGCAGGAATAAAATACTTTTCTGCCTGGTGGTTGAACCACCATTTTCCTGTGGCTGGTTCAAAAATGCTGATCCCAACATGTGCCGTTTTCAATTCACCAGAATTCAACAGATTTTTGCCGGCAGCTCGTCCTATGTTTCTGGTAGAGCTGCAACCAACTATCATCACTGCCGCTATACAAAAAATAAAGAAGTTGTTCATAAACGTTCCTGTGCCCTCAGCCACCGCTCCGGAATTTCGTTACTGCTTGCAAGCAAATAATCTTTGTAAGAACATGCGATAAACTGTTTGTCAGGCAACTGCATCCACCACCGGCCTGTCTTTTTACTTTGGAGAAAAACGGTATCCACTTCAGCAAACGCCGTGTGATATTCATTAAACGAGTCCCGCTCATCCATCACAGCTTCACGATTTCCCCTGCTTCTGCCATCCATCAGGTACCAGATCATGTGACTAATTTGCTTGGCAGTTAAAGCTTCCCTGTCGTGCTCAGGTCTGTAGCCATAAATCCCAACCGTTCGCATCTGCGGACTCATACCTGCATATTGCATTAGGGTGCATGCTTCTTCTCCATTTAATCCGTTTGGTGAAAGAGCATTTGATGGAGCAAAAGCATTCGCTATAGCCGCTATATCGAAGGAGAGCAAATGGCAATTTCGAAGCACAGGCTCCATTTCATCAATGTGCTCTTTTACATTACCAACCCGAAAACAGTCGAAGCGTAACTTGTCCATAGTTTCCAGCATTCTGGGATGAACAAGATAGCTTTGAAAAGCGATGTGGTTATAGTGACGGGTGAAGTTTGGTTCGCCGGTGAGCAATTCCATTAAAAAATTTTCGCTTCTCAATGGCGACTCCAGGTTTAGATCGATCATCGCATCAACACCGGCAGCATCCACTGATATTTTGTTATCAGCAAAAGCATAGTATTGCGCTAGCGTGAGATCATGTGATCCCCCGAGCACAACAACAAGTTTGTTCATTTCAGTCATCTCCCGAATCACAAGCTTGAGCGCAGCGTAAGTATCACTTAAGTTTTTGCCAGTGCGTACATTTCCGAGATCAGCAAGTTGAATATCACCGTGCCAGTAGTAAAGGTTATACAGTTCCCTGCGTATTGCATCTGCACCCAGGCTTTCAGAGGGTGTGCCTGCACCCCTCTGTTCATTACAGCCTACCAGAACAATTGTGCTGTCGTCAAGCTCTGGAAGCTCCTCTTCATAAGCAGGAATCAATTTGCCGATCTGCCTTTCTTTGTAGCCCATATCTTCAGACAGCATGTGCCGATTGACAGGCTCAAGAAAATCGCTGATGGTGTGGTATGACATATTCGCAAGTTAAGTAGTTCTTTTGCTGTTGAATTAAACCAAGCGGAGAACTACTATAAAATAAAAACCCCAGGTAAACACCCAGGGTTAATACACATGAGAAACTTAGAAATTATAGATCAGCGGTTTTCAATTTCCTGGGAACCTTTACTTCGATGTTTTGCGTTTTACCATTACGCAACACCTTCAATGTGTAGGAAGATTTATCTCTGTTAGATCTGAGGAACTTCGATATCTCGCTAGCGCTATTGACTGCATTATCATCAACATGCGTGATCACGTCGTTAGGCTTCACCCCGCTTTTGGCTGCATGACCACTTTCATCTACTTCAAGAACCTTTACGCCTCTACCATCTTCTGTGTCCTGTACCGAGAGGCCTAATCTAGGTCCACCTGATGGAAACGGAGCTACTCGCGGCGCAGGAACATCCCAGTTGTCAGGAAAGTTAAAATGAAAGTTTTCAGCATTCATCCTGATTCCTTTCCATTTGCCCAATTCCGTTGTAATTTTTTGCTCTTTGCCATCGCGAATTACTGTCACCGAGGCTTTATCGCCAGGCTTGTGTTTGCGGATGGCTTTTGATACATCTTCAGTGTCGTCGATTTTCTCATCATCAATCCTGGTGATGATATCTCCTTGCTTTAGACCTGCCTTTTCCGCAGCACTCTCTTTGCTTACAGAGGTAACACGTGCACCCTTTTCATCTCGCTCTGTCACAACACCAAGCATGGCCCGATTAGCGTCCTCAGAAAATAATGAAATAGTCTGATCACCGTCTTCAAAGTTAAAGTTGAAGTTACCGCCTCTTCCGCGGCCGGCAATTGCTCCCGGATCTTTGATTTTGTGAACGCGTACGGTCACATCATCATTGTTGGAATCCTTCACTTCCTTTCCGTTGATCGTTATTTTGTCGCCATTGATTTCGATGACTGTTCTTTCATCAACATTGCCTTTCCTGTTGATGATGATGTGTTGCGTTTCCTTCTTTTTGTCTTTGTCGTTTTGGTTTTCCTGAGCCTGCACCTGCCCGGCACACGCAAATGCAACACCAGCAACAAACGTTTTTAACAAGAATTGTTTCATAAGTAAATATTTTATCTACGTTGAGTTTCGTAGATCAAATATAGGAATAGTTCTGAAATACGAAAATCTTCGGAATTGTTAAAATGGCAGCTCTATAGCATACCTCTTACGAGATCTATAACTTTGGGCAGTTCGGAAGCATTTTGCCCACCGGCGGTAGCAAGAGTTTTCTGTCCACCACCTCCACCTTTGATGAGGGGAGCTATTTGGTTCTTGATAATGGCGGCTGCATCAAGGCCTTTCTCTTCAGCAATTTTATCGTCGAAAAACAATACTACGCTTGCTTTTTCCTGCACGGTAGCAGTTAAAACAATCACCGGTTGCTGTACAACGGCTTTTAAATCAAACGCCAGTTTCTTTAATGCATCGGCACTGCTTACTTCTGTTTGCGCACCGATAAAGCTCACTCCATTTACAATTTCCACCTGCTCAAGTAAGCCTTCCCGTAAGCTGTTAAGTTGGGCCAGCTCATATTTTTCGAGTTGCCGCCGAAGATGTGTCGCTTCCTCGTTTAAGCTCGATATCGCTTTCAGCACATCTTTCGGATTCCTCAATGCTTCTCTTATAACCTTTGCAGCATCCAACTGCTCGAACATGTAGGCTTCCGCAGCTGCTCCGCTCACAGCTTCAATACGGCGAACACCGGCAGCCACTGCACCCTCTGATATAATTTTGAAGAACCCCAATTCACCGGTTGCACCTACATGTGTTCCTCCGCAAAGCTCAACGGAATATCCAGGATCAATGGTAACTACCCGAACTCTGTCGCCGTATTTTTCGCCAAAGAGAGCCATAGCACCAGATTTCACGGCGTCGTCTTTGGACATTTCACTGATATGAACAGGTATGTTCTGCCTTATTT
>DASQNW010000454.1:0-13666 GCA_035644775.1 Chitinophagaceae bacterium
AATGCAGCCAAAGTAAATTTTTACTCCAGGATGAATAACACAGTTGTCGCCAATCTGAACATTGTCGCCAATAAACGTGTTGGGGTAAATTTTTGTATTGTTACCAATTTTTACGTTGTCGCCGAAATACGAAAAGGCACCAATAAAAACATCCTTTCCAATCTCCACAGAAGAGGGTATATATGAGGGCTGTTGTATTCCTTTTAGCTGTTGCATTGCCATCTCTTGGTATTTGCTCAGAAGCTGTGCGAATGCAGTATATGCGTCTGCAACACGGATAAGTGTAGGTGCTATAGGCTGCTTCAGTTCATAATTCTCATTTAAGATCAACACTGAGGCCCGGGTGGAGTAGAGATAGTCTTCATATTTTGGATTGGCGAAGAATGTTAGTTGGTTTTGCTTTGCCTCTTCAATTTTTCCGAAAGAAGTGACCACTGCATCAGCATTACCTTCCACTTTTCCGTTTATGATGAATGAGATCTGGGCGGCTGTAAACTGCATACATAAAAAGTAAAGAGTAAAAAAACCAAACTATAAAGACATGAATTTTAAGGTGTTCGTTGCAGGAATTTAAGTATAATTCTGCCTTCAATGCCCGTTTTTCTTACTTAAGGTAGCAAAGGTAATATTTTTTAACAGGGCTATAGAGATGTTCGTGAATGAGCGCATTGTTCACATTGGAGATGTCAGAAACTTGTCCATCTTTAAACAGGATTTTTATCCTTTCGTTTACCGGATTATAAGTAGTGTTGACCGCTTCACCACTAAACACAAAAAACCCTGCTTCGTTATCAGTAACAGAAAGTCGTTCTGCAAGTTGTTTTCTCAACTCCGCTACCTCTTCTTCCTGGAAAGGTTGTGGTTGAAACTTAATCTTTAGTAGCTTTCGGTCGGTAAGACCTCTGCTAAGGCTTGATAGAACAGGATCAACATGAGTGCACCAGTTCTTGATTGTGCACATTATATCTGTGTCATCTAATTGGCTGAACTTTTGGATGTGACGGACAAAGTTTCCTTCGTCGCTTGATGATCGTAGAAAATAATTTAGAGCAGGTGACACAACGTCCAAATCAATATTGTGATGGAGCAACTCCTGTGCACGCTCTATTATTTTCACCAGCATTTTTTCCGCCACCATAACTGTTTTGTGCAAGTATACCTGCCAGTACATTAGGCGTCGTGCCACTACGAATTTCTCTACAGAATAGATCGCTTTCTCTTCAATCATCAATTCACCTTGGTGCACCACCAGCATTTTTAAAATCCGGTCATAGCCAATAACGCCTTCAGACACACCCGTAAAAAAAGCATCTCTGCTTAAGTAGTCCATCCTATCCACATCGAGCTGTCCCGAGATCAACTGGTGCAAAAACCTCTTAGGATAGCGGCCTGTAAAAATATCAATTGCAGTAGTTAACTCACCGTTGAACCTTTCATTCAACAATTGCATGATCAGTAGCGAAATATCTTCATGGCCTACCCCCTTTATCAACTTTTTCTCTAGTGCATGCGAGTATGGCCCATGCCCAACATCGTGAAGCAAAATGGCTATTTTGGCGCCGAGCTCTTCTTCTTTCGAAATTTCAATGCCTTTATTCTTTAATTCCGACAACGCACTTACCATCAAATGATATGCGCCTAAAGAATGATGCAAGCGTGTATGAACAGCACCTGGATACACCAGCGACGCAAACGCCATCTGGTGTATTCTGCGCAGCCGTTGATAATAAGGATGAGAAATTATTTCAAATATCAGGGGATCATCAACAGTAATAAATCCATAGACAGGATCATTGATGATTTTGCGAACATAGGCCATTCAAAAAATTTAATTACTGTTAATCTTCTCAATCAAACTTGCATGCCCAAACGATTGACTACATTTGTCAGTTGGGCTATAGCTGCAAGTTACTACTTGATATATAAGAAACTGAGTGCATGCAGTGTGGCTTTAGCTAAGATGTAGAGCGATTGTAAACCGATAACCATAAATCATAACAGTACCACATGTCGTTGGCAAAAATTCTTTGGGTTGATGATGAGATAGAAAGTTTGCAATCACAAAAACTGTTTTTAGAAAACAAGGGATATGAAGTGCAGACGTTTACAAACGGGTTTGATGCTATAGACTTCGTGAAAGATAACCTGGTTGATGTAGTGCTGCTTGATGAAACCATGCCTGGTATCACGGGGCTGGAAACATTAGCTAAGATCAAGGAAATAAATGGGCAAATCCCGGTTGTACTCATTACAAAGAATGAAACAGAAAACCTGATGGATGATGCGATCGGGAGCCAGATAACCGATTACCTGATTAAGCCTGTAAATCCAAATCAGGTTCTTCTAAGCCTCAAGAAAATCATAGACAACAGACGGTTGGTTGCAGAAAAAACCACTACAGCCTACCAGCAGCAGTTCCGTAATCTTTTTATGGCGCTAAATAGCAGTCCTGATTACAATGAATGGATGGGCATTTACAAAGAGCTGGTGTATTGGGAGCTGAGCTTGCAACGAAGTGACAGCCCGGAAATGCAGGAAGTTTTTCAAACGCAGAAAAACGAAGCTAACACGGAGTTTTTCAAATTTGTTTCTAAAAACTATGCTTCGTGGATGAAGGACAAAACCAAAGACCGACCTGTGTTGTCACATACGCTCATCCGCGAAAAAGTGCTGGCTAACGTGGAGAAAGGAGTACCCACTTTTTTTGTGCTGATCGACAATCTTCGCTTCGATCAGTGGAAAGCTATTCAACCATTGTTTTCTGACAGCTTCCGTATCATTGAAGAAGATACGTTCTACAGCATATTGCCTACAGCAACACATTATGCCCGCAATGCAATCTTTTCCGGAATGCTGCCCATGGACATTGAAAAGAATTTTCCGCAGCAATGGAAGAACGATGATGAAGAAGGGGGGAAAAACCTGAATGAAGAGGAATTTTTAAGAGCTCAATTAAAGTCTTTGGGCAAGTCTGACCTGCGGTTCTCATACACAAAGATTTTGAATAACCATGCAGGCATTGATCTCATGAACAATATTCACAACCTGCTTGTAAATGATCTCAACATCATTGTGTATAATTTCGTGGATATGCTTAGCCATGCAAGAACAGAAATGGAGGTGCTGAAAGAACTTGCGGGGGATGAAACAAGTTATCGAAGCATCACCACTTCGTGGTTTGAACATTCGCCGCTTAATCATGCTTTAAAGAAGATCGCGGACAAAAACATCAAAATCATTCTAGCCACCGACCACGGTAGTGTACGTGTAAAAACACCGGCCAAGGTTGTAGGTGACAAGCAAACAACAACCAACCTGCGCTACAAACATGGTCGTAATTTGAATTATAATCCTAAAGAGGTGCTTGCGTTTCGCGAACCCAGGGAAGTTGGGCTACCCGTACCGACAGTGAACTCATCCTATATTTTTGCCGGCGAGGACACGTTTCTTTGTTATCCCAACAACTACAATCATTATGTAAACTACTACAAAAATACCTTTCAGCATGGGGGTATCAGTTTAGAGGAAATGATTGTACCTGTTATAAAGATGGTGAGTAAAACTGCAGGTTCTTAAGACCTAAAAGCTGCAGGCATTGATATATTTGCAAAGGTTTGCAACACCTTTTTATGAAGTACACACAAGCAACGCTCGACAAAATTCAAAAGCTAATAGATGAGGCCGGTTACATAATCCGGTATGAACGCGGAACTTTTCAGAGTGGCTATTGCATTCTCGAACAAAGAAAGGTGATTGTGCTGAATAAATTTTTACAGCTCGAGGGCCGCATCAATACGATCATCGATCTCATTCCGCAGATAAATGTGGATGCCGCCACTTTATCGCCAGAGAGCAGGAGGGTGTTTGATGACATCATAGGCCGTTTTCATGCAGCAAGTGGGGCCGATGAAGTATAGTTGTTATCAATTCTTATTGCCATTTGCGGCTACATTTACAAAGTGAGTTGTCCCCCGTTAACCATAACTTTTCTTGGTACTGGTACCAGCAGTGGTGTGCCTATGATAGCATGTGGATGCGAGGTCTGTTCTTCTGCTGATAAGAAAGACAAACGGCTACGATCAAGCATATTGGTGCAGTCGCCCACTACTGCAGTTGTTATTGACACCACTCCGGATTTTAGGTACCAGATGCTCCGCGCCGGAGTAAAGAAGCTTGATGCAGTGCTATTTACCCATTCGCACAAAGATCATATTGCAGGACTTGATGACATCAGGGCGTACAACTATTTTCAGCAGCAAGCAATGTATGTCTATGCTAATGACATGACCATGAAAGAGCTAAAAAGAGAGTTTGAATACGCTTTTTCAGAGCACAAATACCCTGGCGTGCCAGACCTTAGACTCATCACAATATCTATAGCTCCGTTCTTAATAGGCGATATACCGGTAACACCGATTATCGTATGGCATTTGAGGATGCCCGTTTTTGGTTACCGGTTTGGTCAATTCTGCTATATTACTGATGCCAACAGAATAGACAGAGCCGAACAAAGGAAAATAGAAGGCTCCGACACTATCGTTCTTAATGCACTTCGGAAAGAAAAGCATATTTCACATTTTAGCTTGAGTGAAGCAATAGAGCTGGTTGAGGAACTCGCAATTCCGAATGCTTATTTCACACATATTTCGCATCAACTTGGCAAGCATGCCACTGTAAGTAAGGAGCTGCCCTCTGGCATGTGCCTTGCGTATGATGAGCTGACATTGAAGTTTGATTGACGAAGCACTTCCGCGGCTCTTTGCACCTATCTTACAATTGATGTATTTTTCAACTTTAACCGAGGTTATTTATGAATTTCGAACTCTCTGAAATCACACAACAGGTGGCACAGATTGCAAAGGATTTTGCAAGGCAGCAGATTCTGCCTCATGTTATGACCTGGGACGAAAGCCAGGAGTTCCCTGTTGATGTTTTAAAAAGATTGGGTGAACTGGGCATGATGGGTGTGTTGGTGCCCGAGCAATTCGGTGGTGCAGGCCTGAGCTATTTTGAATACAAAGCTATCATAGAAGAAATCTCAAAAGTGGATGGCTCAATAGGTTTGTGCGTTGCCGCTCACAATTCTCTGTGTACCGGACATATACTCGCTTTCGGTAACGAGGAGCAGAAACAACAATACTTGCCAAAGTTAGCGTCTGCCGAGTGCATAGGCGCCTGGGGATTAACAGAAGCAAACACGGGAAGTGACGCCGGAAACATGCAGTGCACCGCCGTTAAATCTGGAGACACCTGGATCATCAACGGTACAAAAAACTGGATTACCCATGGAGCTTCGTGCGATGTAGCAGTTGTCATCTGCAGAACAGGCGAGCCGAGATCGAAGAACAATGCCACTGCCTTTGTGGTTGAAAAAGGGACAAAAGGCTTTCGGGGCGGTAAAAAAGAAAACAAGCTTGGTATGCGGGCAAGTGAAACGGCCGAAATGATTTTCGAAGATTGTGTAATCCCAGATGCAAACAGATTAGGTGAAGTTGGTGATGGGTTCAAGCAGTCGTTGAAGGTGTTGGATGGGGGCCGTATTTCCATTGCATCCCTTTCGTTGGGGATTGCAAAAGGTGCTTACGAGGTTTCGTTGAAATATGCGCAAGAGCGGCACCAGTTCGACAAGCCCATTGCAAGTTTTCAGGCTATTTCGTTTAAGCTTGCGGATATGGCAACCGAGATACAAGCTGCAGATTTACTAACACTTCAGGCCTGCTCCAACAAGGTGAGGGGAGAAACTGTTACTAAGATTTCTGCAATGGCAAAATATTATGCAAGTGAAGTCGCAGTTAAGGTTGCCACCGACGCGGTGCAGATTTTCGGAGGCTATGGTTATACAAAGGATTTTCCGGTGGAGAAATATTACAGAGATGCAAAGCTTTGTACAATTGGCGAGGGCACCAGCGAAATCCAAAAGATTGTCATTGCAAGGGAAATATCCAATTTGAACTAAACGACCGGCTGAATTTTCGTTAGCGAACTTCCTGCATTTGCACAAGCCTGTAGTAATAACCACCCGCTCTAATCAGCTCTTCGTGGTTGCCACGTTCTACAATTTTTCCCTGTTGCAGCACAATAATCTCGTCGGCATGGCGGATGGTAGACAAGCGATGAGCGATAACTATAGAGGTGCGATTCTGCATCATTTTATTGATGGCATCTTGCACCAGGCGCTCACTTTCAGTGTCGAGGGCTGATGTTGCTTCATCCAGTATCAGTATAGGTGCGTCTTTGAATACAGCACGGGCAATCGTTATCCGTTGGCGTTGCCCACCGCTCAACTTCATGCCGCGATCTCCAATAACTGTCTGATAGCTGTTTTCGGTTTGCTCTATGAAGGCATTTGCGTTTGCCACCATAGCTGCTTCTTTTACTTGTTCAGGTTTGGCTTCTTTTGCACCAAAAGCCACATTGCTGAAGATAGAATCATTAAAGAGTACCGCTTCCTGCGATACAAAAGCAATGAGGCTTCTGACGCTTGTGAGTTTAATGTCCCGGATGTCAATTCCGTCGATCAATACCTGCCCTCCCGTTGGATCGTAGAACCTGGAGATCAGATCAGCGAGTGTAGATTTTCCCGATCCGCTTTCTCCCACCAGGGCAATGCACTTGCCCTTCTTAATTGTAAGATTTACATTGGAAAGCACGTCCTTGGTCGTGTACCGAAAGCTTACGTTTCGCAGTTCGATGGCGTGTTCAAAACTTTTCTTCTCAATGCCACTTTCTTTTTCTACAATCTTTACCGGCTCGTCCAATAATGCAAATATTTTCTCACCTGCTACTATGCCTCTTTGTATGCCACTGCTCGCGTTTGAAAGGTTTTTTAATGGCTGGATGATTTGGGAATACAAAGCCAGATAGGTGATGAACAACGATCCTGTTAGGTCGGACTGATTGTTAGTAAGCAAATAGCCACCATACATTACAATGATGATCACTACAATAATTCCCAGCAGTTCTGAAAGAGGCGAAGTCAGTTCTTTTTTGCTAAACATCGATTTGCTGGTACGCGAGAAATCATGATTAATTTTCTTAAACCGGTCTATGGTATATTTTTCTGCAGCAAAACTCTGGATAACGCGAATGCCCGAAATAGTTTCTTCCGTATGGCTAAGGATTTTCCCAAGCAGGTCAACGCTAAAGTAACCGATCCTGCGAAGCTTATTAGTAATTGAAGCGATCATGAGGCCAGATACCGGTAAAAAAACAATTGTAAACAACGTCAGTTTGGGAGATATATAAAACAGCCCAATGAAGTACACGAGAACAATAAAAGGATCTTTCAGCCATACTTGTATGGCATTGATCAATGAACTCTCAATTTCCTGCACCTCATTCGTCATCACAGAAAGCACATCGCCTTTTCGGCTGTTGTGGTAAAAATGCAGCGACTGGTGTGTAAGTTTTTCATATAAAGCATTACGTATTCGCTCCATTGTGTTGAGCCGGAGTCGAATGAGAACCTTTACCGCAAGAAAACGAAAAAGATTTGCAAGCAATGTTGCGAAAAAAATTACGGTACATACAAAACCTAACGCGTACATTTTACCTCTTGTGGCTATGATATTGCTGAAATGATAATTAAATAAATCAGTAAAGTAATCTACCGATAAACTGAAGGGAGGTGCTTGTTGAACCGCTGCTGATTTAGCTACGCCAAACATGATGTTTAGAATAGGAATCAACATGGTAAAGTTGATCAAACCGAAGATAATCGCGAACAAGGTAAATATGATGTATTCAGGTAGGTAGTGGTGCAGTGGCCTGGCATAGTGTAGCAGGCGCTTGATGACTTTCATGAAGAAGGAAGATTCGGTAAGATGCCGCAATTTAGCTTATTTTGGCCCAACTCATCTTATGAATAAATTTGCATTTCGCTCCGACAAATGAAAAAATGCTGCAGCCTCATTATTGCAACCTACAACTGGCCTTCTGCTCTGCAGAAGTGTTTGGATTCAGTGTTGATGCAGACTATACTTCCGGATGAACTGATCATTGCTGATGATGGATCAGGAGCTGAAACAAAGCTGCTGGTAGAGCACTACAAAAAACTTTTTCCAAGACCATTACTACACATCTGGCAACCTGATAATGGTTACCAATTAGCGGCTATCCGCAACAAAGCCTTTGCTGCTGCTGCAGGTGAATACATCATTCAAATTGATGGTGACCTGCTTCTTCATAAGAATTTTCTTGAAGACCATTTGTTGTACCGCAGAAAAGGCACTTTCATCGGTGGCTCAAGAGCTATGCTTGACGAACAATCGAGCAGGGAAATTTTAGTGTCGAATCAATTAGATGAAATAACATTTCTTAACAAGCATGTCAGCAAGAGATACAATGCTCTGCGTTTGCCTGTGCTAACGAGACTTAATTATTGTATTCAAAGAAGCAAGCAGAACATTCATTATGTGCTAGGATGTAATATGGCTTTTTGGAAAGAAGATTTGCAAAAGGTAAACGGTTACAATGAAGCATTTCGCGGATGGGGGAAAGAAGACAATGACCTTGCTGTTCGATTGGTAAATGCAGGCGTGGAGCTCCGTTTTCTAAAGTTTGGCGCAATTGTTTATCACCTGCACCACAAAAGCACAGAACGAGCAACGCTGAAAGAAAACGAAAGTCTATTTTTGGAGAGCATTGCCCGGAAAAGAACATTTGTAAATGCTGGCATGAATCGTTACTGAAAATATTTTTATGCAGGAAAACAAACGACAAAAGCAGATAGGTGGACTGTTGCACGAGGAGTTGAGTAGCATTTTTCAGCGGCTAGGTTTAAACATGGTAGATGGTGGTATGGTGTCTATTTCATCGGTGAAAATCACCCCGGACCTGCTCGAAGCCAGGATTTACCTGAGCCTTTTTAAAGTTTCCGATGAGAAACAGGCAATGAAGAAAATAGAGGAAAGGAAATGGGAAGTGAAAAAAGAACTATCTGCACGTGTCAAGCAGCAGTTGCGGAGAATTCCTGAATTGAAATTTTTTCATGATGATACGCTTGATCACGTGTTCAAAATGGAGGAGCTTTTTAAAGAAATAAAAAAAGATGATCAGCCGGATAACGAACAACAATAACTCTAAAACACCTTTCGGGGGCTGGAGGTCAGTTTGAATTTTCTTTTTGCCTGGCGATATTTCAAAGCAAAGAAGACCACTAATGCAATTAATATTATTGCATGGATCAGCATTACGGCAATCATCATTGGAACAGCATCTTTGATTCTGGTTCTCAGTGTGTTTAACGGATTTGAAGATCTTGTAAAATCTCTCTACTCTTCTTTTTACCCTGACTTGAAAATAGCGGCGAGCTCCGGTAAGCAGATCACACTCACTCAGGAGCAGTTAAATCGGTTACGCTCTTTTGACGGCATAAAAAGCATCTCGCTTATTGCAGAAGAAAAAGCTTTGTTACAGAACGGAGAATATCAAAGTATTGTTTACCTGAAGGGAGTGGACGATCAATATAACACTGTTGCGCGGGTTTCTGATCATATAATAAAGGGTGAGTTTAAGATCGGCACAGCGGACCAACCTCTACTAATTTTGGGTGCCGGAATCGAAAATGCAGTTGGAGTTCAAAGCGACAGAAACCTGTCGCCGCTCGTTGTGTATTTGCCTCGTAAAACGGAAGTTAATTTGTCAAACCCATTACAATCTATAAGCGCAGATACCATCAACACATCGGGTGCATTCATGATTCAACAAGATTTCGATAACAAGTATGCAATAACTAATATCCAGTTTGTTAAGAAAATGCTTGATATGAACGACAGTGCATTCACTGCCGCCGAATTATCATTCTCGCCCGGAGCTCACGAGGAAAACATTCAAGATGCTGTGAAAAGCTTTCTTGGCAAAGAGTATTCTGTGCAAACCCGTTACGAGCAAAACAGGAGTCTTTATTCCATCATGCAGGTGGAGAAGTGGGTGATTTACGGTGTTCTTTCGCTCATCCTCGTGGTGGCTGCTTTTAATATGATTGGTGCCTTGACAATGCTCGTCCTGGAAAAAAAGGAAGATATAAGCGTGTTGCACGCTCTTGGTGCGAGCCAGTCATTCATTCAAAAAGTATTTTTAAGCGAAGGGCTGCTGTTGGCCATCATTGGTGGTGGAGTAGGCATGTTGCTGGCTTTGTCGATGGCATTGATACAAATCCATTTCAAAATAATACCGCTGAAAGGCGGATCGTTTCTTATCGATTATTTTCCGGTAAAGCTTTCGATTGCAGATTTTCTTCTGGTAAGCCTTACCGTGTTTGCCATCGCATTGATTGCTTCCTGGATTCCTGCACGAAAGGCAGCAATGCAACAGTTTGCTTTACGTAGCGAATGAGTAATTTCTTAGCTCTAAAGTTAGTAATCGCCTAAAGTTTCAGGGAGTTGTTGAAGTGCTTTTCCGAGTTGTTCATCGTTGGGTGCGACGCCATGCCAGTTGTGATCATTCTCCATAAAGTCAACCCCTTTCCCCATGATCGTTCGCATGTTGATCGCAATAGGCTTTCCTTTTCCCACTAAAGACCTTGCTTCTGATAAAGTAGCAACAACTTCGTCCATATCATTCCCGTTCATTTCGAGAGTATGCCAACCAAAAGCTTCAAACTTTTCTTTTATGTTGCCGAGGTCAAGCACTTTATATGTGGGCCCGTCGATCTGTTGGCCGTTCCAGTCAACAGTAGCGATTAGGTTGTCGACATTATGATGCGGCGCAAACATGATGGCTTCCCAATTCTGCCCTTCCTGCAATTCCCCATCGCCGTGTAGAGAAAAAACCACGTTTTGATCATTACTCATTTTCTTCGAAAGTGCAGCGCCAATTGCAGCGCTCATTCCCTGGCCAAGCGATCCTGTAGCAATGCGTACGCCCGGCAATCCCTCATGAGTGGTCGGATGGCCTTGCAGCCGTGAATTGATCTTCCTGAATGTACTAAGCTCTTCCGCTTCAAAATAACCAGCTCGCGCCAGAGTCGCATAAAACACTGGTGAGATATGTCCGTTCGATAAGATGAATACGTCTTCTTCTTTTGCATCCATGTCGAAGCCGGGGTTTCTTCGCATGATCTTGAAATATAAAGCAGTAAGGAAGTCCGTACAGCCGAGCGACCCTCCGGGGTGACCACTATTACACCCATGTACCATTCTTAAGATATCTCTTCTGATCTGCGTGGCAATTTCTTTTAATTCTGGCATAATATTTTACACTTCTAGCGAGTAATTTATTAAATTACGATCCAATTTCATCCAAGCTGCAAATGTGCATCATTTATATGAAAAGCAGCTCCCTCCTCTGAGAAACTACAAGATTACATCATCTGTTAACTTTGTAGATTGAAAACGTTACCCCTAAAACTTATCTTTGTACCCCAAAACCCTACCGTATGCTAGACTTGATGTTGACCGGATCAGTGGCATTCGTTATCACCTTCTTTGCAATTCCCGTGATAATGAAAATCGCTGAAGAGAAAAAGCTTTATGATGTACCCGATGCTCGAAAACTTCACAAAAAACCAATTGCCTCTTTAGGTGGTGTAGGCATTTTTGGTGGATTTTTTCTTGCTGCACTCCTATCGGTTTCTAATAAGACGAATCCAGAATTTCAGTACTTTTTTGCGGCCTCCACTGTTATTTTTTTCCTCGGATTGAAAGATGATATACTGGTTCTTACAGCTACCAAGAAATTCATTGGGCAGGTGACTGCAGCCGCAATCATTATTCATTTGGGCAATATTCGAATTGAAAGCATGCATGGGCTATTTGGTATTAGCGAACTGCCGCCGATGTTTAGCCTGGCAATCTCGTATATCACTGTTATTCTAATAATTAACGCCTTTAACTTAATTGATGGAGTAGATGGGTTGGCAGGGATGCTGGGCCTCTTGACAATGTCAGTGTTTGGTACCTATTTTTTCCTTGTAGACATGCCTGCTTACGCACTACTTGCGTTTTCGCTGGCAGGAAGCTTGTTTGCTTTTCTCATCTTCAATTACAATCCGGCCAAAATATTTATGGGGGATTGCGGTTCTCTTCTTTTAGGTTTGGTGAATGCAATTCTTGCCATTAAGTTCGTGGCTATTGCAGACACAGCAGCTGTTTCCTTGCCAATTGAATCTTGTGTTGCCGTAGGTATAGCAGTACTGATTGTACCGCTGATGGATACCCTCAGGGTCTTCAGCATCAGAATTTTGAAAGGTCGTTCGCCTTTTTCGCCTGACCGGAATCACATACATCACCTACTCCTGGACAGAGGCTTCAATCATAAATATGTAACCCTCTGCTGTTTGCTGCTGAATATCTTGTTCATAACGGTTGCGTACTTCGGCAGGAGTTTAGGACCCACTTATTTGCTGTTTTCGATGTTGGGTGTAGCTGTTACGGTATTAGGAATAATCATTTACTCCATCAAACCCATTCAGGGAACGATGGTGAGTGCCACGCCTATTACTGCCAGTGCAAAAACGATCTCTGCGCAACCAACGGTTAAGGTTGTTTCTATCAATGCTGAAACAGCTACTGCCGTAGAACAATAACTTATAAGCAGTTCAGAATCATCATCAAATCTGTTTTTGGTTTATTAGTTTTGTGCCAACAAAACAGGAATACGTATGTCAGAAGAGGTTTCGCTAACACTTGAGTTAGCCGAAGATTCGATGAAGAAAGCCATTAACCACCTTGAAACTGAACTTGTAAAGATCCGTGCCGGCAAGGCAAACCCTCAGATGCTGGACGGGATTGTTGTAGATTATTATGGTTCGCCGACGCCAATTAGCCAGGTGGGAAACATATCTGTTTTAGATGCCCGGACCTTAAGTATTCAGCCCTGGGAGAAAAACATGCTGCAGCCTATAGAAAGATCAATCATAGCTGCTAATATTGGCATCAATCCGCAAAACGATGGGGTACTCATTAGATTGTTTTTACCACCGCTTACTGAAGAACGGCGTCGGGAATTAGTTAAGAGATGCCTGGGAGAGGGTGAACATTCAAAAGTGGCTATCAGGAACATACGCAGGGATACAATAGAGGCCATCAAAAAGCTTCAAAAGAACGGCCTCAGTGAAGATGCGGCGAAAGATGCAGAAGCGGAAGCACAGGAATTGACCAATAGATACATCGCTTTCGTAGATAAGCACCTGGCATCTAAAGAGAAAGAGATTATGGCAGTTTAATGCGGGTTAACCAGGATTACGCCACGAAATGAAGGCACATGCATCAAGCTGAATGCTGTTGGAGTTCATTTGCAACAGCACCCCAGATAACCCCACTCCGGGAATTGAGTATGTTATAAGTGACTTTAATCACCTTGCAGGAAAAGATCTTTTTTTTCAATTGCACTTCGTAAAAGAAGAGAAGGGAAAAGCTTACCAGTGGCCTTGGAAACAGCCACGAGTGGGCTTGAGAGGGAACTCGTTAGGAGGTAAAAAGAAAAAGACGGCATCACCATGCCTGCCGGAAGAATCCACACAAAAACAATCTGCCATCCATTTGCTCGCAAATTCCTGGCTTCCCTAAAGAGAGAGCTGGCCTCAAATTAAATAGAGCAATACAACCATCACCAGGTCAAGCCTGAAGGGTTTTTCATAAATTGCTGTGGATGACCGCTGAAATAGTCATTCTAAAACTTGTTGTATGAGCCTTCTTGCTGAGATCTCCACGAGAGCACCCACGGA
>DASQNW010000455.1:0-3105 GCA_035644775.1 Chitinophagaceae bacterium
GATCGGCGTGCTTCATGCGCATCTCCTCCTCCCGGTATCGTGCGTTGGGGTGTTCCTGGATCAGCTGTATCACGGTTTTTGCACCGTCACCCACCACTTCCATTAGTTCCTTCTTAATAAACCCGGTAATAACACCTTTCTGTTGATGAGGAAAGCGGTAGTAAAATACGCTCACTTCTATTGGGTAATCAACCAATTCCTGGATAATGTAGCAAAAAGGTATGGCAGCATGGTAGATGCGTAGGTGCTCTTCTTTGTCAATCTTTCTAAAAAGCAAACCCTTCATACCTACTTCCGGCTTCACACAAAAAGGGTAGGTAAAACCATGTTCTGCGAGTTGCTGCTGTATTTCTTCAAAGCTTTGATGTGGAAAGGCATAAATAGTTTTGGGGACAAACTCCTGGGGCAGTTGATCATACATCTCCTTTTTGCCCTCGCCCTCAAAGCCTCCAAAAGTGATTGTAGGATTAGATGGCGTGAAGAACCAAAATGATCGAGCACGAAAACTAAACCACAACCACGCCGGACTGATGGCAAGGTACCGCAAACTGAAAGGCCAGAGTTCCCAATTAGTCCATTTGTCAAAAATGCCATTCCTGTCCATAGCAGCGGACAAAAATAGCATATATCAATTGTGTTTGGTTTTGGGTACATTCAATGGCCGATACGCTATTTTTGATAAACAAGTAAGGTGATATGCAAGTAAAGACAATGGCTGATTTTTTCTCTGCGGGTGAAAAACCGGAGGTCTTATTTTGGGTCGGCTGTGCTGGCAGCTTTGACCAGCGGGCTCAGGGAATCACCAAAGCATTTGCGACCATTCTTGATAAGGTAGGTATCAGCTTTGCTATACTTGGCAAGGAAGAAATGTGCACCGGTGACCCTGCACGAAGAGCAGGCAATGAATTCCTTTTTCAAATGATGGCATATCAGAATATTCAGGTGCTGAATAACTACGAAGTGAAGAAGATTGTTACTGCCTGCCCACACTGCTTCAACATTTTAAAGAACGAATATCCTGAACTGGGCGGCAACTATGAAGTGCTCCATCATACAGCGTTCTTACAGCAATTAATAAATGATGGAAAGATCGTGTTGAAAGATGCTACTGCGTTCAAAGGAAAGAAGATCACCTATCATGACAGCTGCTATTTGGGCAGAGGTAATAACATATATGAAGCACCTCGTAAAGTGCTAGAGGCGCTTGATGCAGAATTGGTGGAGATGAAACGCTGTGGTAAAAACGGCTTCTGTTGCGGTGCCGGGGGTTCACAAATGTTTAAAGAAGAGGAACCTGGTCATAAACGTGTAAATCTCGAACGTTCGGAAGAGGCGATCAATACGGGAGCAGACATTATTGCAGCAGCATGCCCGTTTTGTAACACCATGCTTATGGATGGAGTAAAGGGTGCTGAAAAAGAAGCACAGGTTCAGGTGCTGGATGTGGCAGAACTAATTGCAAAATCTCTCCAATAGCCTGAGCTCATTCAGCGGTCATAAACTTTACAGTTTCAGATGGGGTTGCTGTTTTTTACCGGTTTACCTTCGCACTATGAATCTTGATTTCAAGCATTTATTACCAGAAGAATTTTCTCCTTCAAGTCGCCTATGGATCTACCAGGGAAGCAGGCTGCTATCGTTGAGTGAAGCCCTCGCAGCAGAAGATTTGATCACTGAGTTTTGCTCGCAATGGCGTTCTCATGGAGCAGAAGTTGCTGCCTATGGCAATCTTTTTTTTGGCAGGTTCCTCGTGTTCATGGCCGACGAAAGTAAAGCAGGTGTCAGCGGATGCAGCACGGATAGCTCTGTTCGTTTTGTCAAAAACCTTGAACAACAGTTTTCAATTGATTTCTTTGATCGCACCAACCTTGCACTGGTGGTAAAAGACACCATTCAGCTGCTGCCGCTAAGCCAGCTTCAATATGCTTTTCAGAACAATTTTATTACTGCAGATACTCTTTACTTCAATAATACCATAGCTACAAAAGAGCAAATGGAAAACAATTGGATAGTGCCGCTAAAAAGTTCCTGGCTTGCAAAGCGCCTGAAAATAGAAGCATCTTTCTGATTCGTTAATCTATGCGACCATTGATCTGACAAGCTGTCACTAAAGCTTGTTTCTTTTATCTTTGCCAGCAATTTCATGGTAAATGATTGAGTTAGGAACCAAAGTGCATGATGAAAGCCGGCAGGGTGAAACGTTCGCTCCTGTGACGGCAAATAAACCATTTCAGCGAAGGTTTTACATTGAAAGCTATGGCTGCCAAATGAATTTCGCCGATAGCGAAATTGTTGCGTCCATACTTAACAAAGATGGATTTGGTGCTACGCGTAACCTGGAAGAAGCAGACCTGATATTGTTGAACACCTGCTCGATACGTGAAAAGGCAGAACAGACGGTTCGCAAACGACTGACTGAATTCAAAAAGCTAAAGCAGAATCGTGTAGGCCTTTTGATTGGCATGCTGGGATGCATGGCAGAACGGCTGAAGTCAAAATTACTTGAAGAGGAAAAGCTGGTTGATATTGTTGTAGGCCCCGACTCGTACAGAACACTGCCCAAGTTGATTGGCGAAGCCGGGAATGGGCAAAAAGCTGTAAATGTATTATTGAGCAGGGAAGAAACGTATGCAGACATTGCGCCAGTTCGGCTAAACAGCAATGGCATCACGGCTTTTGTCAGCATTATGCGGGGCTGCAATAACATGTGCTCCTTTTGTGTAGTGCCCTTCACCCGTGGTCGCGAACGCAGCCGCGATGCAGCAAGTATCGTAAATGAATGTCGGGAACTTTTCATCAATGGCTATAAAGAAGTGACCCTTCTCGGGCAGAATGTTGACAGCTACTACTTTACCTCCACCCAAGGCCCAGTAACATTTGCAATGCTGCTAGAGATGGTAGCATTGATCTCACCGGACTTACGCGTACGGTTCTCGACCTCTCACCCCAAAGACATTACAGATGAAGTGTTGCACGTGATGGCCAGGTATGAAAACATCTGCAAGTATATACATCTGCCTTTGCAAAGCGGTTCCACCCGCGTTCTGCAGTTGATGAACCGTAATTACACCAGGGAGTGGTATATGGCTAAGGTGAATAGAATAA
>DASQNW010000456.1:0-4197 GCA_035644775.1 Chitinophagaceae bacterium
ACCCAGCTTCGTGAGCGACACGATAAACCAGCCATAGGTGTCTCCCTGGGGCGTAACAAAGCTCGTTTCATAACTTGCCGGAATACCAGTTTCCACCACCTGCTTGTGCCATGACAAGCCCCCTTCTAATAAATCAGGTAGCACCTGAAAGATGGTTCTCCCAACCGAATCCGGAGGCAACATACCTTTCTCAAAACCCGCTTTGTTTGCATAAGTAAGCATGAAGTCGATGATCTCACCTTCAGCATTCCTGATAGATTTCAGCACAAGTGTTCCGTCAACAGACGTATCAAGGATTGCTTTGAAATCATTCTCTTGCTCTTGTAACAGCAATTCATGCTTTACTTCTTTTGAGCGGTCACGTAATATCGTTAGAATCCCATCAGATACCCTGGTTCTCTGAACGTTGAAGTATCGGTCTGCTTCTACACTGTAGTAATTATAGTCAACGGGTTTGCCTGACTGCCATGCAGCAAGGCATTGCTGGAACGCCTGTCTTTTAAATGTCTCCGACATGAACGGGTTCGACAATAAAAGCACTCCCAGCAAATCTTCAGGAGCCGCATTCAAGGTTTTGGCGGCTGCGCGGTTGCAATACGCAATCTTAAAATCTTTAATCAGTTCTTCGTTGATGTCGTCAAAAACAGGGGTATACCAGGCAACGCCATCAGGCTGGTTGTCGAACAGTTCGGAGATCAGCTCCTTGCTTGCCGGCGCAGTTAACATTTGGCGTAATTGGAAATCCAAGTTACAAGAATTCATGTACATCAGCATAGCCCTAAAGCTGCATGGTGCGAAATTTATTTTCTACTGTGAAAACAACTATGTCCAAAAAAACTAACAGCTTCTGTTTAGATTTAAGAGTCAATTTCTTACGAAAACTTCTACACAAAAGAAGTTTTTGCAGCGAAGGTGTTTACGAATAAAAGTTCCTATGGCATGTCTATCAGCACCTTTATAACACCCGATTCAGGGTTCAGCCATTGTTGAAAATTATTTTTTACCTGATAAAAAGCTGTATGGTGTGTGATGTATTTATTAGTGTTTATCTCGCCGGCTTTAACGTGGTGAAGGACAAGATCGAAGTCTTCGCGTGTAGCATTTCGGCTACTCATGAGCGTTGCTTCTCGTTTGTGAAATTCAGGATGTGAGAACGAAATATCATTTCGCTGCAGCCCAACTAAAATATAGCGTCCCGTATGAGCCATGTACATAAACGCTTTGTTGATTGCTGCAAGATTACCGCTCGCATCAATTACCACAGAAGCCATTTCTCCAGATGTAAGATCTCGTATTCTCTCATTAGCCTGTTCAGTAGCAGGATTTACCGTGAATACGCCACTCCAATTTAGTCGGCAAAAATTTAGTCGGGTTTCGTTTACATCCAGAACAATAACTTTTGCCTCCCGAAGTATTGCAAACTCCACTAGTGCCAAACCAATGGGGCCTGCTCCTGTTATCACTACCCACTCGCCCGCCACAACACCGGCTCTCCTGATTCCGTGGGCAGCTATCGCCAGCGGCTCTGTCAATGCTAGTTGATCCGGAGTTAACCCGCCACCGTTTATGATAGTGTAAGAAGGCACCGAAAGGTATTCCACCATGCCGCCATCTATATGCACTCCACACACCTGCATGCTTGTGCAGCAATTTGTGAAACCTTTTTTACATGCGATGCAATTGCCACAATGGAGATATGGCATTATGGTAACTAGATCGCCAGGCACACAACCGGCGGCATCGCCCTCCACGAATTCTGCTGCGAGTTCATGACCAAGTATCCGCGGATAGCTGAAGTATGGTTGAGTGCCTTCAAAAGCATGAAGATCAGTGCCGCAAACTCCTACCCTTCTGATTTTTATAATGGAGAACCCATTGATGATCTCTGGATACTCAGCCTCCCGATATTCCAGCTCGCCGGGAGCACCACATATTAAGGTAAGCATCAAAACTTTTTGGAAAGATAGTTTCAAAAACAAGTACCCCGTGGCAGATAAATTGACGATTATAAACTAAATTGGCAAATACTTTTAGCGTAGAAGCAATTTAGCGTCAATTTCAATGAAGCCTCAGCTCCTGAAAATCGTCTATGGTGTCACTGACTCGTTCAGCATCCGGAAAGATGAAGGTCCTTTCTTTTACAATAAATGGCATTACCATCCAGAAGTAGAATTACTTCATATAGTGAAGGGGAAAGGAACGCAGTTTGTCGGAGATAGCATTTCTGCCTTCAAAGATGGCGATATCCTGCTTGTGGGTTCGCACCTGCCGCACTTCTGGCGTTGTGATGACGATTACTTCAAAAGCGGCTCTACACTTAAGGCAGTGGCTGTAGTCGCTCATTTCAATGAAAACTTTTGGGGTGATAAGTTTTTGGATCTATCAGAGAACAAACCAATTAAGTCGCTGCTTGCTAAAGCCAGGCAGGGAATATTAGTAGGTGGAAACTCAAAAACGGAGATAGCCCGGCTGCTGCACCAAATGCTGCAGGCAAAGGATACTGACCGCATCATTTACCTACTGCAGGCTTTGAAAGAAATAGCACGCAATGTTGATAATGTTGTGCTATCATCAGTTGCTTTACAGGCAAACAATAATGAAGAAGCTGAATGCATCAGTAACATCTACAATTATTCATTTGCAAACTTCAGCCGAAAGATTTCGCTGGAAGAAATAGCTGCCGTGGCACATATAAGTCCGCACTCCTTCTGCCGTTATTTCAAAAAGAAAACGCGAAAAACGTACTCGAGATTTTTACAGGAATTAAGGATTGGACACGCTTGCAAGCTGCTTTTGGAAAGCCGCCTTACGTATGCACAAATCTGTGATGCCTGTGGCTTCAACAACTTCACCAACTTTCATAGATACTTCAAAGCCATCACTGGAAAGACCCCTTCTCAGTATAAAAAAGAGTTTACTGCTAACTGAGGATACGACTTTCATCTCTAAAATTCAGATGTGGATAAACTTGTGAATAACTGGTACACTTTTACACAACACAAACCTGTACAGAGGAACGCCGTTTGAAACTTCCTATCAAATAAGAAACGTGGGAAAGTGGGGAAAAAACGGAGTACCTGTTTTTCTTGATTCATTCAAAACATTCATTTTATGCGTTCAATCTGGAAAGGATCTATAGGTTTTGGGCTGGTAAACATACCTGTGAAGCTTTATAGTGCCACCGAAGAAAGCACCCTTTCTTTCACCACGTTAGACAAAAGCAATCATGCTCGTATTCGTTATAAGAAAGTCAATGACGTCACAGGCAAGGAGGTGAAGGAAGGAGACATTGTGAAAGGCTACAAGTTGGGTGGCAATTTCGTGGTCATGGATGATGAAGATTTTAAGAAAGCCACTCCGGAAAAGTTAGATCACCTGGAGATACTCCAGTTCGTGAATGAAAAAGAGATAGACGCTATTTATTACGAGAAGCCTTATTACCTCGAGCCTGAAAAAACCGGCACCAGGGCCTATGCACTGCTGCGGGAGGCACTCAAAAAGGAAAACAAAGCTGCGCTGGGGCCCTTGGTTTACCACAATCGCGAATGGGTGTGCCTTGTAAAACCGATGGATGACCTGCTGGTGCTCCACCGCCTTCGCTTTGAACAGGAAATCAGGAAACCAGAAGGGTTGAATATACCGCAGCAAACGATTAAGCCTGATGAGATCAAGATGGCATCGCAGCTGATTGGGCAGCTTACGCAGCCGTTTAAACCAGAGCAATTTAAAGATGAGTTTACTGATAAGCTGCTTAAGGTAATCGAGGCCAAATCAAAAGGCAAATCCACTACTTACAAACCGATGAAAGTAGTACATACGGGCAATACTGAGGATTTGATGCAGAAGTTGAAAGCTAGCCTTAAAACTCCGTCGAAGAAGGCGTCATAATTTAAGCAGGCTTACCTTGTAGCTGTTTGCGTTAAAGTGCTGCGCTCAACACCGAATTACCTTTTGCCAGCGCTGGCAAAAACACCTGCACTTGTTCATGTAATCGCGTATCATCGAGGCCTTCTATTACCCAGTTATTTTCGCGTTGCACTGCAAAGAAAGACGGTGCGGAATGAGAGTTGGAATGGGCGGAGGGTGCAAACGAATATCGTTCCTGCTCTTCTGTGACGGTATAACCTACCGGTCGGTCGTCAATGAAAAATACTGTAGATAACATACAATTGAATTCACAAGGTTTTAAGCCTTACT
>DASQNW010000457.1:0-7589 GCA_035644775.1 Chitinophagaceae bacterium
GGCCTGGGGCACCACAAAAATGGTATAGTGCACGTGGTGGGGCCGGAATATGGTATCACCTTGCCGGGTATGACCATCGTGTGTGGCGACTCGCACACGTCTACGCACGGTGCTTTTGGCGCGATAGCATTTGGCATTGGCACCTCCGAAGTAGAGATGGTCCTGTCCTCGCAATGCATCATGCAGCCTAAGCCTAAAAAGATGCGCATCAATGTAAATGGTGTACTCAGCAAAGGCGTTACTCCTAAGGACGTCATTTTGTACATCATCTCCCGCCTTACAGCCGCAGGCGCCACCGGCTACTTCGTAGAGTATGCAGGCGACGTGTTTGAGAACATGAGCATGGAAGGACGGATGACGGTATGCAATATGAGCATTGAGATGGGTGCTAGAGGCGGCATGATTGCTCCGGATGAAACTACGTTTGCCTTTATCGAAGGCAGGGAACGAGCGCCAAAGGGTGAAGCCTGGAACAAAGCGCTTACTTACTGGAAAACATTAAAGACTGATGAGGGTGCCTCATTTGACAAAGAATACAATTACAATGCTGCCGATATAGAGCCAATGATAACCTATGGCACCAATCCGGGCATGGGCATTGGCATCACCAAGAAGATACCTTCGGCTTTGGAGATTGAAGCCGGCCAGTCAAGCTACGAGAAATCGCTTGACTATATGGGTTTTCACGAAGGAGAATCTATGGTGGGCAAGAAAGTAGATTATGTATTTATTGGTAGCTGCACAAACGGCCGAATAGAAGATTTTCGTGCTTTCGCTTCGCTCATCAAAGGGCGCAAAAAAGCAGATAGCGTTACAGCCTGGATAGTTCCTGGTTCGCACCTGGTAGAAAAGCAAATACGAGATGAAGGGATCATGGAAATACTAACCGAGGCAGGATTTCAACTTCGGCAGCCCGGCTGCTCCGCCTGCCTGGCGATGAACGACGATAAAATACCTGCTGGTAAATACGCGGTGAGCACGTCGAACCGCAACTTTGAAGGCCGCCAGGGACCTGGTGCCCGCACTATGCTGGCAAGCCCATTAGTTGCTGCCGCTGCAGCAGTCACAGGAAAAGTGACCGATCCGAGGGAGCTAATTTGACAGGCATAAGCATCGAATGTGAGAGGCACACAACATGCGTTCTTTGTTGCTCTGGCAAGAGAGCGGATGAATGCTCTAGTAGTTACTTACTAACTTTATATTCAAAACGATAACCTGCTAATGGCTTACGACAAATTCTCTGTATTAAGAAGTACGGCTGTTCCCATGCCGATTGAAAATGTGGACACTGACCAGATCATCCCTGCACGTTTCCTCAAAGCTACCAAGCGTGAAGGCTTTGGCGACAATCTGTTCCGCGACTGGCGGTACAATACCGATAACACGCCCAAACAAGATTTTGTTTTAAACAATTCCATTTACACCGGAAAAATATTGGTGGGTGGAAAGAATTTCGGAAGCGGCAGCAGTCGCGAGCATGCTGCCTGGGCTATTTACGACTATGGCTTCCGTTGTGTTGTATCCAGCTTTTTTGCCGACATTTTCAAAAACAACTCGCTTAATATCGGAATATTGCCAGTGCAGGTTAGTGGAGAGTTCCTGGACAAGATTTTTACAGCCATTGAAAAAGATCCGAAAACGGAGCTGGAAGTGAATCTTCCCGACCAAACCATTACTATTCTTGCTACAGGCGAGAAGGAATCTTTTGAGATAAATGGCTATAAAAAGCACAACATGATGAATGGCTTTGATGACATCGATTATCTGCAATCTTTGAGAGAGAATATCAGGTCCTACGCCGAGAAAAGCCTTTATTGATAAAAACTTACGCCATAGCCGCTGGTTTGAATCAGTCACTCTAAAGTCAGGAGATTTTTGTAACTATCCACTTATGCAAGTAGCAGTAGCACCCAATGGCACACACAACACGATAATGTCTGCATACCAGCGCCATATCGAGATAATGGATACTACTCTGCGTGATGGCGAGCAAACGAGTGGAGTTTCTTTTTCCGCTTCAGAAAAGTTGACCATTGCACAATTGCTGCTCACCGAAGTGAAGGTAGACCGGATTGAAGTAGCATCAGCCCGTGTGTCAGATGGTGAAATGCAGGCAGTGCAAAAAATTACTGAGTGGGCTGCTGCCAACGAACTGCTCCATAAAATTGAAGTGCTCACTTTTGTTGACGGCTCCAGCTCCGTGGATTGGATGCTGACCGCTGGCGCTAAAGTAATGAACCTGCTCACCAAAGGTTCCCTAAATCATCTTACCTATCAATTAAAGAAAAAGCCGCAACAGCATTTTACAGATGTAGCAGACATAATTGCGCTTGCAAATAAAAGTGGCTTGCAATGCAATGTTTACCTCGAAGACTGGAGCAATGGTATGCGCCAGTCCAAGGAATATGTTCTTGAATACCTCGACTTCCTGCAGCACCTTCCGATAAAGCGGGTGTTGCTCCCCGATACACTCGGTGTATTGATACCATCCGAGACTTATGCCTACCTGCACGAGCTGGTAAACCGTTATCCAAATGTTCATTTCGATTTTCATGCTCATAATGACTATGACCTGGGCACTGCCAATGTGCTTGAAGCAGTGAAAGCAGGTGTGCACGGCTTGCATCTTACCATCAATGGTATGGGTGAGCGTGCGGGCAACGCACCGCTCGCAAGTGCCGTTGCCGTGCTGAATGATTATATGAAAGAGGTGAAAACATCAGTGGTAGAAAAATCGCTCTACACCGTGAGCAAACTGGTGGAGAATTTTTCGGGCTTTCGCATTCCTGCCAACAAACCAGTGGTAGGTGAGAATGTGTTTACTCAAACGGCCGGAATTCATGCCGATGGCGATAAAAAGAACAAGCTTTATTTCAACGAACTGATGCCGGAGCGTTTTGGACGGCAGCGTCAATACGCACTTGGTAAAACCAGCGGCAAGGCTAATATTGAAAATAATCTGCAGCAATTGGGTATACAGCTGTCCAACGAGGACTTGCTGAAGGTGACCCAGCGGATCATCGAGTTGGGTGACCGTAAGGAAGTGGTAACGCAGGCTGATCTTCCCTATGTAATCTCTGATGTGCTTGACAGCAATGCACTGAAGGAAAAGGTAGTTGTTGAAAATTATGTGCTCACCCATTCTAAAAACCTGCGTCCATCTGTTACACTTAAGATTATCATCGAAGGAGAAAGTGTTGAAGAACATGCCCAGGGCGACGGACAGTATGATGCATTTATGAACGCGTTGAGAATTGTATACAAGCAAAAGAAACTTGAATTGCCATTGCTTACAGACTATGCAGTGCGCATTCCACCCGGCGGCCAGTCCGATGCTTTATGCGAGACGATCATCACCTGGAATCACAAAGGTTGCGAGTTTAAAACGAGGGGTCTGGACAGCGACCAAACCGTAGCGGCAATAAAGGCAACGCAGAAGATGTTGAATATGATTTAAGGGGGAGTGTCAGAAGTGGCAATATCATGCAGAAGGAATTAGATCGCAGCCTACGCCAGCCGTGCCTCTTTTTTGTTTTACTTCGCACCTGCATCTGTTTTTCTTTTCAATAACTTATTCTAAAGAACAAAATTTACTATTGATTATCCAATGGCAAAGAAACACATCCTCATTGTTCCGGGCGATGGCATAGGACAGGAAGTAACCACAGTAGGTAAAAAAGTATTAGACAAGGTAGCGGGTTTGTTTGGGCATGAATTCACTTATGATGAAGCAAGCATTGGGCATGTAGCGATAGAAGCTACCGGGAATCCACTGCCAGAAGAATCGCTGGAAAAGATGAGAAACTCCGATGCCGTGTTGTTCGGTGCAGTAGGCCATCCAAAGTACGATAACGATCCTACAGCAAAAGTGCGGCCTGAGCAGGGATTACTTAAAATGCGGAAGGAGCTGGGTTTGTATGCCAATATTCGACCAATAAAACTATTCGATGAACTCCTGGATGCTTCGAGCATCAAATCAGAAATATTACGTGGTGCGGATATCCTTTTTTTCCGAGAGCTCACCGGTGATATCTATTTTGGTGAGAAAGGAAGAAAGAACAACGGCGACACTGCCTTTGATACTGCGGAATACAGTCGCTATGAGGTGGAACGTATTGCTCGTAAAGCATTTGATGCGGCACGTACCCGTCGAAAAAAACTGTGCTCAGTTGACAAGGCCAATGTGATGGAGACCAGCCGTCTATGGCGTGAAGTAATTCAAAAAATAGCACAGGAATACCCCGATGTGGAGGTGGAACACCAATTTGTTGATGCCACAGCTATGTTGCTAATCAAAGATCCACGGCGGTTTGACGTGGTAGTTACCGCAAACCTGTTTGGGGACATATTAACAGATGAAGCTTCCCAGATTGCTGGTTCTATGGGCATGCTGGCTTCGGCATCGATAGGTGACGGCACAGGAGTGTATGAGCCCATTCATGGCTCGGCTCATGATATTACTGGTAAAGGTGTTGCAAACCCGCTGGCTTCTGTACTTTCTGCTGCACTGTTGCTCGATATTTCGTTCGGTTTGAAAACTGAAGCAGAAGCTGTGATCAATGCTGTTGACAAGGTATTGAAGGAAGGTTACAGAACAAGGGATATTGCGGATGCAACAACGGCACCCGGGAAACTTCTTGGAACCACTGTTATGGGCGAGCAGGTGTTGAAACATCTTGTCTGAATTTCATACATCGAGATTAATGGGCTGAGGCGCCTGGACACATTGTAATTTCAGAGTTCCCTGTCAGCTTTGGAAACAAAGTTCAGAAATGCTCCTTGTTTAAGTTTGTACTTTCTCTTATCGATTTTGTAATGGAATGCCCCTTTTTTTGAAGATGATTTGTCTTTGGTGTTCTGTTTCAATATTAATCTGGTAGAAAGAAGCTTTCTTGCAAAATTGCCTTGGTCGAACACTGTGTTGTACACTCCTTCATATAGATGTTGTACCTGGCTTAGTGTAAATTTTTCCGGAAGAAGTTCGAAAAGTATAGGACGCTGTGTGGCTTTATAGCGTAGCTGTTTCTGTGCCAGGTCCACCATTTCTTCGTGATCGAATATCAGTTGCGGCCGGTTATTGAGCAAGAACCATTCAGCATGGTATTCTTCTGAAAGTTGTTGTTGGTATTTATTGATATCAATTAGAGCAAAATAAGCTACTGATATCGTTCTCTCCTCAGGGTCCCGGTTTATCTTGCTGAACGTCTTTAGCTGTTCAAGATATACGCCCTTAAGCCCTGTCAGTTGCAGTAATATTCGACTAGCGGCTTCATCAAGGTTTTCTTGAGCGTTAAGAAATCCTCCCATGAGGCTCCACTTATTCTTTTCCGGTTCAAATCCTCTTTTAATCAGTAAAACCTTCAGATCATTTCCGTCAAATCCGAAAATGATGCAGTCTACCGCAATTAACACCGGCTGATGCTGATGATATTTACTCATACCTGCTAATTATATAACCAATTTCTGCTGGCAGTACGCAGTGAAAACTGATTTTGCACCTGCAAATTTATTCTAAGCTACAGCAGTTGTTTTTAATTGTTTGTTTGACAATTAATTTTATATTCGGGGGGAACTTTTGCAACATGAAATCAGCTACTGAAAAGAGTGAATATGTTATAGGTGTTGACTACGGCACTGATTCAGTGCGTTCCGTGTTGGTAAACGCCGCTACAGGCGAAGAGAAAGCTGCCGCTGTTTTCAACTACCCGCGGTGGAAGCAGCAATGGTTTTGCAATCCGTCTTTAAATCAATTTAGGCAGCACCCACTCGACTATATTGAAGGTTTGGAAGCCACAATAAAGTCTTGCATAGAACAGGCAGGCAGGGATGTCGCTCCTCTTATAAAAGCCATCTCGGTTGACACCACAGGTTCTACTCCTGTAGCTGTGGACAGAACAGGAACACCACTGTCCCTGAAGCCCGGTTTTGAAGAAAATCCCAATGCCATGTTCGTGTTATGGAAAGATCACACGGCAGTGAAAGAGGCAGCGGAGATCAACCTGCATTCGGAACAGTTTTCAACTAATTATCTCCAGTTTGTAGGCGGCATTTATTCATCGGAATGGTTTTGGGCGAAACTGCTGCATGTGTTGCGCGAGGATGAAAAAGTGCGTGAAGTTTGCCACTCGTGGGTGGAGCATTGCGACTGGATTCCCTTCCTGCTAACAGGTGGAACGGATGTTTCGCAGATGAAAAGAAGTGTGTGTGCGGCAGGGCATAAAGCTTTGTGGTCGGAGCGATGGAACGGCTTGCCACCTGAAGAATACTTTTCATCACTCGATCCGCTGCTGAACGGATTCAGAAATAGATTGTTCAACCAGGTATATACATCTGCAGAACCGGCAGGGGTGATCAGCAGTGAATGGGCGCAGCGCTTGGGTTTACCCTCCGATATCATTATTGGGGTGGGTGCATTTGATTGTCATATGGGTGCTGTTGGTGGCGAGATACAGCCGTATTATCTGAGTAAGGTAATGGGAACATCCACCTGTGATATGCTCGTAGCACCTCCTGACGAAATCAATGATATTTTGGTGCACGGCATATGTGGACAGGTGAATGGTTCTATCATTCCAGGAATGATTGGAATGGAAGCAGGGCAATCTGCTTTTGGTGATGCTTATGCCTGGTTTAAAGATATTCTCGCATGGCCGTTGTTGAATTTGTTGAACTCAACTACTGACGAAAGCAACCGTAAACAAATAAGTGAAACAATAGAAAACATCATTCCTGCGCTGTCAGCCGAAGCGATTCAACTTCCATTGGAGGAACATGCTCCTCTAGCGTTGGATTGGCTCAATGGAAGAAGAACACCAGATGCGAACCAGTTGTTGAAAGGAGGTTTTTCAGGATTAAGTCTTGGTGTCGACGCTCCAAAAATGTTCCGTGCACTTGTTGAAGCAACCTGCTTTGGCGCAAAAGCCATAGTAGAACGTTTCATAGAACAAGGCATAACAGTAAAGGGTATTATAGCGTTGGGTGGAGTTGCAAAAAAATCACCGTTCATCATGCAAATGATGGCAGATGTATTGAACATGCGCATACGAGTACACGGCTCTGAGCAAACCTGCGCTTTGGGTGCCGCTATGTTTGCGGCAACGGCCGCTGGCTTGTATCTTAAAGTTGAGGATGCTATGAACGCAATGGGCAGTGGATTTGATGCGGAATATATTCCAAATGCAGAATTTTCCGTATTGTACGCAAAGCGTTATCAGCAATATAAAAAGTTGGGGATGTTTATTGAAAGCCAGGTGATGTTACAGGAAACAACGGGCATACCCAAACAACAAAAAACCGCCATTGCATGAGCCGCTACCAGCATCTTCAACAGGAAGCCTATCATGCAAACATGCAATTGCCTGAACTAGGCCTGGTGTTCTTTACGTTTGGCAACGTCAGTGCTGCCGACAGGGCTTTAGGTGTGTTTGCTATAAAGCCAAGCGGCGTTCCTTATAGCGAACTATCACCAGACAAAATGGTGGTGGTTGATTTTGATGGAAAAAAAGTTGAAGGTGCATTGCGTCCTTCCTCTGATACCTTGACTCATGCGGTGCTATACAGCCATTGGGAAAATGTTGTCGCCATTGCAC
>DASQNW010000458.1:0-3173 GCA_035644775.1 Chitinophagaceae bacterium
ACTTCGCAAAAAAGGGAGTTTATCTGGATAAAGAAGAAACCGAACAAGTTGAAACAGTTTTCAGGCATAAAAAGTATCGTAAAGGCCAATACATGTTGCAACAGGGAGAGATGGCCCGCTACGAATCATTTATCATAAAACGGTTGGCCAGGAAGTATGACGTGGATGACAAAGGGCAAGAGCATATTTTACTTTTTTTAGCTGAAGAATGGTGGGCTGGAGATCTGTACAGTTTTTACACTGGCGAGTCCACCCATTACAACATTGATTGCCTGGAGGATACAGAAGTGTTGCAAATCTCCCGGCCCGATCTTGAGCACCTCTATACTGAGGTGCCAAAAATCAATGTTTACTTTCGCATTCTTTATCAAAACGCCATAATTGCCTACAACAAGAGGGTCACTTCTTCTTTGAGCAAATCAGCACTGGAAAGATATCACGAGTTCTTTGACCGGTACCCCCAATTAGAGCATCGAATACCTAATCATCAAATAGCTTCTTTTTTGGGAATTACGCCCCAAAGTCTTAGCCGCCTGCGAAAGCAATATGCAGAAAGGGCATCAAGGAGGTGCTAACACAAAATAATACCATCCTCTCCGGGGACGAACTCAAGAGGAGTGCCTCACAATCCTGATGCTGGAGTGGAGGTGGCCGAGCTGATGATGCCGGAAGGCATTTATGGATCAGCTACGTTTCTATTGCCATTGTTGCATAAACAGACCTTGCACGATTAGTAACACGCAATTCACGTGAACAGGAGCCCTCGATCTTTTGATTCGTGGTTTTTTTGTTCCTCCAGAGCGATACTCCGCACCCGCATCGTGCTGAGTTTATAGTTGGTAATTCCAAGGAGGATGCTACTGTTGCTCGACAAAGCTCCATTACGCCACCACATTTCATTGAACATGGACTCATATCCAGGTGAATGGATCATGAGATGCTAAATGAGTAACCTTAATTTCTTTAAGTTTAGGAGAAAGCCAATCTGCCACCCATTCCATGCCTGGCTCTTCACTGACTGAATGCCCCAAAATGATTAATGAAGTTTGTGATCCAAAAGCTCTTGCATCCCTGATATACTCCGCTGTTTCCCACTCAGATAGCTCTCCGACTATCAACACGTCCGGCTTCTCCTCTTCCACTATAGCCAACTGCCTCTGACCTCCCCAGGCGCCAGGTAATAACGCAAGTCGCTTGCACGATTGCCCGGTATCGCCAATTACTCTTACATGTTCAATGCCAAGAGCGAACTTCAGATCATTCACCAATTTCAAAAGAGGAACAGGTGGAATTGTTACCACGGGTTTTCCGTTTTGATAATAAGAAAGCCAGTTCATTTTTTTAACGATGCTATACATCATAGGATCTGGTTTTAAAGAATGGCAGTAATCGTGAAATCGCCAGACAGCTATTTTATGTTGATCCAGCAATTGTTGTTTGTGTTTTACCACAGAGTTATTTTTTACCAGACTTAAATCATCTTTATGATTATAGAATAATGGTTCATGGCTAATAATAAAATTTGCATTCTGTCTTGCAGCTTCTTCAATTACCCCAACGGTGGCGAACATGGTAGTGACAATTCCGGTTACAATTTGGTCTGCACGTCCCCACTTGATCGTATCAACTGTTCCATTAAAAATCTCCAGCTTCCCTTCTTTTAAAATCAGATTTATTACTTCCTGCACCGTCAACCTCTTTTTCATTGCACTAGTAATTTCTGCAGCAAAAGAAGGCTGATGGTGAAGCAACGCAAATCCGGAAGCTAACTTTAAGGTATTTCCAAGAAATTTCCTCCTTCCGGTTAAGGCAGTTCCTGCGGGAGAGAGCAGAGCCTTCATAGTTTCTTTACTCATATTGTATCATTTGTTGTAATCTGTTGATTGCACCTGTTCTGAACTGTATTATTTTAAAAATTTTCGCGAAGCAAACTCTAAAGAGCAGATCTCGTCTCCACTCTTTTGGAAATGCGCGGAAATTGTCTACCTAAAATTATTCTGAACATGCTTGTTATTTAGAAGAACCACCAGGTGCATGCGTTTTTTATGAACCCTTTCTAACAACTTTTTGTACTCCTTTTTTTCGAATCACAATTCTTTTGTAAGATACTAACGAAGGTTTTCCCTGGTCTCTCACTTCCAATACAAGGTGAATCTCTTCATTGCCCAAATCTTTTGGCACAAGCAATTCCACCCGCGAATTGTGGGCATCCTTAAGTGTCAGCTGTTGCGGGTACGAGCCGGCTTCCGTATAATGAAACCACTTGAAGTCAAGCTTGTCCCCGTCGCGATCGAAAGATGCCGATGCATCAAACCTCAGCTTGCTGGCCGGTGAAGCAGAGAGATAAATCACCTTGTTAGATGTATCCTTTCCTACTGCGGCAACAGGTGCATGGTTTACCTGCGTAGGGGGCTGCGTGGCCCACTTCATCCTGGCAAGAAAGCTGTTTTTTGCATCCGGAATCCATCGCTCCAGCTCTGATTGAGGTACGCCACAGGTAGTGTAATAACCTCGCGGATAAGATGAAGGCATAGCCTGAAAACGTGTGCCCCAGCTTCCCTGTGAAGGCTGCTTCGGATCGTTCAGCCCAAGTGATGCACTGATCAGGTAAAGAAAGGCTGGCGTATCGCCTTCACCACCATGATCGTAATTATCGGCCATCAGGTCATTTCCATTCACTTCTTCAGCTTTCATGACTTTGATATATCGCCAAAAATGGCCACCATCAAACAGGAGCCAACGCGGGCTCACCCTGGTTCCGTTGAAAGTAGAAGTAGTGGTACCAAAATTTCCGCAGCCAAGAGTTTTTACCGAATCGATATTGATAAAATAATCGAAGGTGATGTCCTGCAGTGTGATCCCAAACACGTGCAGCTTATTGAGCAACTGCTGAAATTTAGTTTCGCCCCGAGATTGACGGTAACGATACAAAGCCTGCACAAAAGTGATGGGGCCTCCCCACATCTGCACAAAAATGGGTCGGTCGTCTTTTCGATCAAATACGGTTTGCAAAAAATCACTGCCCTCTGAATCTTTCGGTTCTCCATTTGGGGTGTTTCCTTCACCAATCCAATCGTGAAAGCGAATGTCGCCCCATGTGGATTCGGCATGCCGCCCCGCAATGTTTCCTGAAAACTTTTTGGTATTCGTAAGCCAGATAATCGGCAATGCAC
>DASQNW010000459.1:0-4157 GCA_035644775.1 Chitinophagaceae bacterium
GAGATTATACCGCTTCAAAACACTATCGATCTCTACTTTTTAGTGCTTTTTAAAGACGCCAGTGAAGAACCGATGATTGCTGCTCCGCAAAAAGAAAAAAGGCTGACCAAAGTTGAAAGAGAGAAAAAGAGTGCTGAAAGGCTTCGTATTGAACACCTGGAAATGGAGCTAGCACAGTTACGTGAGGACATGCGTATGATAACGGAGAACCAGGAAGCAGCCAATGAGGAACTACAGAGCGCCAACGAAGAACTATTATCCGGTAGCGAGGAGCTTCAAAGCTTAAATGAAGAACTGGAAACGAGCAAGGAGGAAATTCAAAGCAGCAATGAAGAGTTAACCAGCCTCAATCAAGAACTGATTGAACGCAACGAGCAGTTAATTTACTCCCGAAAATACGCAGAGGCTATTGTTACTACCATACATGATCCACTTCTTGTTTTGACAAAGGATTTTAAAATAAAGAGTGCCAATAAGTGCTTCTACGAAAAGTTCGCCACTACCGAGAAGCAGACCGAAGGAAAACTGTTTTTTGAGTGGGGTGGAGGTGTATGGAACGTGTCAGGCCTGCGGGAACTTCTACAGCAAATTTTACCAGATCAATCGCACTTTGAAAATTTTGAAGTGGCGGTCACCTTACCATCCCTCGGAAAGAGGTTTTTGTCGCTCAATGCCCGCCAGATCATTAATAGCAGCAGTAGTGAACAACTGATATTAGTGGCATTACAGGACATTACTGATCAAAAGGCATTTGACAAAGCGTTGGAAGAACAAGTGTATAACCGTACGCAAGAACTTCAGGAGGCGAACGTTCATCTGCAGCAGTTGAATGAAAATTTGCGGCAATTTGCTTCCATTGCCTCACACGATCTGCAGGAACCTCTGCGGAAGATAAAAACCTTTGCGGCCGTACTAAATCGTCGGGTTTCAAAAAACATCTCTGAAGAAGAAACTGAGCTGATTAGTAAAATCAATACAGCAGCGGATCGAATGTCGCAGCTGATCAAAGAAGTACTTCAATACTCCAAGCTTGCCGATGCCTCAAAAGATTATTCGGCAACAAACCTCGATACCATTCTGAAAAATGTATTGAGCGACCTGGATCTGCTCGTTTCAGAAAAAGCTGCAAGGATTCAATACCTGGAGCCATTCCCTACAATAGATGCCATTCCGCTTCAGATGAACCAGCTTTTTTCGAACCTTTTAACCAATGCACTGAAGTTTCATGAAACACATTCAAAACCGGTGATTACAATTTCGTCCAGGATACTTAAGGCGAGGGAAGTGAAAGAGTTTCCTTCAAAAAGGGCGGAGCTTAACTACATAGAAATAAAATTTTCCGATAACGGCATTGGCTTTGATCCTGAGTTTGCGGAGCAGATTTTTCAGTTATTTGAACGGCTACATTCAATAGACCAATATGAGGGTACAGGTTTGGGTTTAGCTCTTTGTAAGAAAATAGTGGAAAACCATAATGGTGAAATTTATGGCGTATCGACAGAAGGTGACGGTGCTTCTTTTTACGTTATTCTTCCGGTGAAGCAAGTACTAGCTTCAAATCAATCAAAATAACTCTTCAATCATGTATGGTATAGAAATTTAAATGATGAAAAACTACAGAGTTGATATGCAATGAACATTTATATCAAAAATATGGTTTGTGTGCGGTGCAAAATGGCCGTTAGTACTGTGTTGGAAAATCTGAACATTAAGTATACGGCAATTCAATTAGGTAAAGCTGAACTCGTGGCAGACCTCTCTGTACAACAAAGAACTGATCTGGATTCCGCCTTAAGAGTGTATGAACTTGAATTGATGGAAGATAAAAGAAAGATACTGGTGGAAAGGATTAAAACATTGATCATTGAACTATTCCATTCATCCGAGGTAGAACTGGATATAAAATTTTCGGCCCATCTGAGCCGCAGCCTCAATTATGATTATACTTATTTGTCCAATGTATTTTCTGAATTGGAAGGAAGCACGATTGAAAAATTTTATATCACACAACGAATAGAAAGGGTAAAAGAACTGATGGTGTACGAAGGATTAACTGTTAGCGAAATATCCCATCACCTAAACTTTAGCAGTGTATCTCATCTTTGCCTCCAATTCAAGAAAGTAACAGGCCTGACTCCATCCGTTTTCAAAAAGCTTTGCGCCTCAGAGGATTTTGTTTGGCGTAAACTGTGAATAATGTAGAATAGAACCCGGATTATGTAATGAAATCAGTTTATTGTTTTAGAGTTTTGTATCAATGCAGTTTTACAGTACATTAAAAGATTCTTCAACTGATAAAATAAAACATGAACATATTGATTGTTGACGATGATGCTGATGATAGAAGCATGTTTATTGATGCCATCAAAGAAGTAGATGAGGAGATAAATTGTACAAGCGCTATCGACGGAAAGCAGGCTTTGGACCTATTGAAAAACAATTACGAATCCTTGCCCGACTTTATTTTTTTAGACCTTCGGATGCCTCGCTTCAGCGGGAAAAAATGTTTGCTTGAAATAAAGAAAGATGAAAAGTTGAAATCCATACCTGTCGTTATTTATACAACATCTAAAGACGTGGAAGAAGCGAAAGAGCTTCAGGAATTGGGTGCTGTTCATTTTATCAGCAAGCCGAGCGATCCGGATGAGATTTATTATGTGGTCTCCTTTGTGTTGGAAGAACAATTAAGTGTACGCAAGGGTAGTTAAATGTTTTCGGCCACATTTCGAGGAGCAGACAAAACCCCCATATGTACATCCATTTAAAATACCGCCAGCTACATCTCAGGTGTAGCAAGAATATTGTCTTACAACTTAAAGACTAATCTGCCAACTTCATACATTTTAAAAAAAAATTGTTTTGGTTCTTCCCGTTCTAATCGTAATATTGCGATTAGAATGGGTGCTACCAAATCATACGAATTCAGTGCAAAGGAAAACAAAACGGCAAAAATTGCTAAGGCACTGGCACATCCTGCCCGCATTGCCATCCTAAACCTGTTGGCAAGAAAACAAGCTTGCGTATGTGGTGACATAGTAGACGAGTTGCCGCTTTCGCAGAGCACCGTATCGCAACACCTGAAGGAACTAAAAGAAGCGGGGCTTATAAGCGGCGAAATCGAAGGAGCAAAGGTCTGTTATTGCATAGATGCAAAAGAATGGAAAGCAGCCCAGGCAGTAATGAATCAACTGTTTGATAGTTATAGGGGCGGCCAGTGTTGCTGACCTTTTTTTTGATAAGTTTAATCGTGATTTTACGATAATAAAACATTATACAATGCAAACACAAACAAATGTAAAGGAACTCGTAAAACAGAAGTATTCTGAGATTGCGTTACAGGACAAAGAAACCAATGCATCATCCTGCTGTGGTGCAGGGGGCTGCAGTACGGAAGTCTACAACATCATGGCTGATGATTATACAAATTTAGAAGGCTATAACCCTGATGCGGATTTAGGTTTAGGATGTGGTTTACCAACTCAGTTTGCTAAGATTAAGCAAGGCGATGTAGTAATTGACCTTGGCAGTGGGGCAGGCAATGATGCTTTTATAGCGCGACACGAGACCGGCGAAGCTGGTAAAGTAATCGGCATTGACTTTACACCGGAAATGATTGAGAAGGCCAGGAGAAATGCAGAAGTACGTGGCTTACACAACGTGGAGTTCAGGCAGGGAGATATTGAGAAGATGCCTGTAACGGCCAACACGGCTGATGTAGTTGTAAGTAATTGTGTCCTGAACCTTGTTCCTGACAAAGCGGGCGTTTTCCGTGAGATTTACAGGGTGTTAAAAGCTGGTGGTCACTTCTCCATCTCCGACATTGTGCTTGAAGGACAACTGCCGAAAGAAATTCGCGAGGCTGCTGAAATGTATGCAGGCTGTGTGGCCGGTGCTATTCAAAAGCAGGTATACCTGGAGCTGATAGAAGCAACTGGTTTCAAGAACATTACCATACAGAAAGATAAAGCCATCGTTATTCCTGACGATATCTTAAGCAATTACTTGTCGACCGAACAAATTGCCACCTTCCGACAATCAGGTACTGGCATTAGAAGCATCACTGTGTACGCCGAAAAGCCAGAAGAAAAGCAGCTTGCTGTGCTCCCGCTTGTTGCAAGTGATGAGCAGGGAAACTATTGGACTGGCGTACACTACTG
>DASQNW010000460.1:0-2146 GCA_035644775.1 Chitinophagaceae bacterium
TTACTATTACCCTTTTTCACCGTCAGCAGAACAGGTGCTGCAGGCGGATCCCTGTCCCAGGTGTCGTGATGGATAAATTGATAGTGCCAGATGTATTTGCCCGTTGCGGCATCTACTGCCACCAAAGAATTGGCAAACAAATTTGCACCTTTTCGTTTTCCGCCGTAAAAGTCCATAGATGCAGAACCGAGCGGCATATACGCAATGCCTGCTTCCTGGTCGATGGTCATCCCCATCCAGTTGTTAGCGCCGCCGGTAAACTTCCACGCATCAGGATCTTCCCAGGTGTCGTAGCCAAGCTCTCCAGGTTGAGGAATGGTATGAAAGATCCACTTCATAGACCCGGTTCGTGCATCAAAAGCCCTCACGTGGCCCGGTGCTGCGTCCATGCCTTCCGAAACCCTTGTACCGGTAATCACCAGGTCTTTGTAAATAGCAGGTGGTGATGTTGATGTTATAAAAAGATCTTTAAACTGTTCTCCAAGGCCGTAGTGCAGATCTATTTTACCCCCATTTCCAAAGCTCTCTACCAACCGGCCTGTTTTGGCATTTACAGCATTTAAAAAACTCCCTGCGCTATAAAATATTCGTTGATCATCTTTTCCATCGCTCCAGAAAGCCACTCCCCTGGTATTATTCAGATTAAAATGGATCTTCTGCCCGTTTGCACTATCGAAGGGTGAGAACATCCAAAGCTGTTTGCCTGTTGCTGCGTCTACAGCAAACAATTTCGATTGAGGAGTAGTGGCATACAACACGCCATTCACAACAATTGGATTGCACTGTATTTGCGAATGAGCTGCCGTGTCAAATCCACCCGCATGATATTCCCAGGCAACCTGCAATTGCTGCACATTGGAAGTGTCGATTTGAGTTAAAGAAGAATACTTGTTTGCGGTTTCGTTTCCATTGAACACCGGCCAACCAGCGTAATCGATGTCCGGGGAATTGTTGCAGGCAAGAAAAAAGGTTGAAAAACATAGTAGCACAAAAGAGCACCGGGAAAACACCTTCATATAGCAGCTTACTTGATGAGAAATAAAAGTAGGTGTTTTTGGAAAATGCTAGTGGAGGAGATTGATAAAGGCAGTTGTGTAGCAGTAACAACAACAATACGTGTAATTACAGTTCGTCAACTCAGAACTATCTATTCTGTTGTTACTTCCACGGACAGGGAATGATTCCTGTAGGATCTTTTATACCCCGAATGATTAGAGAGAATTCCCAGCTATTTGGCTTTCTGCGGGCTTCCCTGAGTTTTGAAATAGTGGCATCGTAACTAAATCCAAATTGCATATTTCCATACACAAGCCCTACGTAAGGCACTACTGCGTTTCGCGACCAATACCACATGCCTACATTTAGCATCACATCCTGCTGTTCGGTTACATGAAATCCGAGTGCACCCCCCACGGAAAAATATTGTGCTCTTGATTGATTTTGAAAAATGCCATTTAAGTTGAGCACTAAGCCATCGCTTAAGTAAGTTTCAAGGTTAGTATGAATCACCTTTCGCATGGCCAATCTTTGATTGTCGTCCTGCAAAAAGGTTTGTTTAGGATTGTTCAAATGGAATCCTGCGATGCCTATGTCTACATTTGTTTTTTCTGTAGTAATGCTATACGTGAGGCCGCTGCTCACTGAGAAATAAGGTTTCATGTTCGATAACGCTACTTCACCTGTCGGCAAATTAGTATTGAAACCAGAACCAGTAAATTGTTCTTCAAAATCCAGGCGGCTGAAATCAACAAAGCGATTTCCATAAATAGTTCCGAAGCCCGCCGCTAGCATATGCCGGCTTTGACCTTCGGCCAGTTTAATCCTGTATGCCATATTCATGGAGCCATAAGTGCTTCTTACAATTCCGCTCATAGCATAGTCATACATCAGCATAGCGCCTATGCCAAGTGCGTTATTCTCCGTTTCACCCGGCACTTTGTTTTGCAAAATTTTTCTGTCGTACGAAGCAGTGCCTGTAATGAAAGGGCTTGCAGGCCCGATCCACTGATCCCGGAAGTTCGATACCACTCTCCAGTCGCCATTGATGTTGCCGGTTAATGCCGGATTGATATTCAATGGTGATGAGAAAAATTGCGAAAAGCTGGGATCCTGCGCTATGCACGAGCCCATTGTCAGCAAAAAGAAT
>DASQNW010000461.1:0-2545 GCA_035644775.1 Chitinophagaceae bacterium
CTGTTGGTTTCCCCATGTCTATTTTCCTCTTTATGTGTTTTAAAAATTTTATATAGCTTAGTTGTTGCTTAACCAAGCAGATGCTGTCAGTAGCAGCAGACCATTCATCTCTTCCCCAAGGGAAATATGATATCGATTGGCATTCGGTGTTGCAGATATCTGCAATGCACTTGAAGCCGTTTAATGAACCTTCACCTTCTGTCCTTTTTCCTTCAAGACTTTCTTGTAATCTCTTGGGAATACCTTTACAAAGTTCTTCAATTGGTTTTCAAAATCATCTAATATAAACCGGGCAACAGTGCTGCCTGTGTATGCAAAATGATTTTCAATCAGGTCCCGCAATTCTGCTGAATCACCATTTACCACAGGATCGAGGTCGACCATTTCAGGGTTGCACAAACTCGCAAATTGCCCCTTCACATCATACACGTAGGCGATGCCGCCGCTCATACCAGCAGCAAAATTTCTTCCTGTATCTCCCAGGATTACTACACGACCTCCGGTCATATACTCGCAACCGTGGTCTCCCACTCCTTCTACTACAGCAGAAACTCCGGAGTTGCGCACGGCAAACCGTTCACCTGCTTTGCCGCGGATGTAAGCTGATCCTGATGTGGCGCCATAGAATGCGACATTGCCTATAATGATGTTCTCTTCCGGTACAAAGCCCGCATGCTGAGAAGGGTAGATGATCAGTTTTGCTCCCGATAAACCTTTTCCGAAATAATCATTGGCGTCTCCTTCCAGCTCCAATGTTACACCACTGGTGTTGAAGGCTCCGAAGCTTTGGCCTGCTGTACCTGTTAACTTGAAATGGATCGTGTCTTCGGGTAAGCCCTGAGATCGAAACTTTTTTGATATCTCGTTAGAAAGGATAGTACCTATGGTTCGATCAGTGTTGATCACTTTGAACTCAGCATATATCTTCTGATTGTTTTCGAGAGCCGGTTTAGCTTTCTCCAAAAGCTTCCAGTCCAGAACTCCCTCTATGCCATGATCCTGCTCTTCCTGTTTATGTAGCCCTGTATATAATGATGTAGGCTCTTTATAAAGGATAGGTGACAGATCGAGTTTGCTGTACTTCCAGTGGTTTACATTTTTTTTCTGCTCCAGGCATTCTACCTGGCCTACCATCTCTTCAATCGTTCTAAAGCCCAAATCAGCCATTATTTCTCTTAACTCCTGCGTAAGGAACTTAAACAAGTTGACCACGTGATCAGCATCACCTGTAAAACGCTTACGCAGTTCAGGATCCTGGGTAGCCACACCAACAGGGCAGGTGTTCAGATGGCATTTGCGCATCATAATACAACCTTCTACTACAAGAGCTGCAGTTGCTACGCCCCATTCTTCGGCGCCCAAAAGAGTAGCGATGGCAATATCGCGACCTGTTTTCAGCTGTCCGTCTGTTTGTACTACCACGCGGCTGCGCAACTTATTTTTTACAAGTGTTTGATGAGTTTCTGCAAGTCCCAGTTCCCACGGCAATCCTGCATGTTTTATTGATGAAATGGGCGAAGCTCCTGTGCCACCGTCGTGGCCTGCAATTAACACCACGTCGGCCTTTGCTTTGGTTACACCGGCCGCTATTGTGCCCACGCCTGCTTTTGAAACCAGTTTTACGTTTATGCGAGCCGCTCTATTCGCGTTTTTTAGATCATATATGAGTTGCGCAAGGTCTTCTATGGAATAGATGTCGTGGTGAGGGGGAGGGGAAATGAGTCCTACTCCAGGTGTTGAGTGCCTTACTTTTCCAATCCAGTCATCCACCTTGTGACCGGGCAGCTGACCGCCTTCACCAGGTTTTGCCCCTTGAGCCATTTTGATCTGGAGCTCGTCTGCCATAGTTAAATAATAGCTGGTTACCCCAAATCTCCCTGAGGCTACCTGCTTGATAGCGGAGCGCATCGAATCGCCGTTTTCGAGAGGTTGATATCGGAGTTCATCTTCTCCTCCTTCACCTGTATTGCTTCTGCCTCCAAGACGGTTCATGGCAATAGCAAGGGTGGAATGTGCCTCGTGCGAGATGGAACCAAAGCTCATTGCACCTGTAGCGAAGCGCTTATAAATCTGCTCAGCAGGTTCTACCTCATCTATAGAAATTGACGGGCGGTTCTTCTTAAATTCAAAAAGGCCCCGCAACGTGCAGGCTTTTTCGCTTTGGTCATTTACAAGCTTCGAGTACTTCTTAAAAGTATTGTAATCGTTACTCCGGGTAGAATATTGTAAAAGGTGGATGGTTTGCGGGTTGAAGAGGTGATGTTCTCCTTTACGCTTCCACTGGTATACACCGCCAACCGGCAACCGCTCTACCGGAACATCTTTTTTACTGAAAGCAAGTCCATGTTTGGCCAAAGTTTCTTTTGCTAGTTCGTCAAGCCCCATGCCTTCGATTCGTGAGGTAGCACCGGTGAAATACCTGTCAACGACATTTCTATCTAAACCAATGATCTCGAAAATCTGTGCTCCCTGGTAGGACTGCAGGGTAGAAATACCCATTTTAGAAAACACTTTCAGCAAGCCATCGTTGACAGCTTTGATGTAG
>DASQNW010000462.1:0-4035 GCA_035644775.1 Chitinophagaceae bacterium
GTTCTTTTTCTGCAACTTTCTTGTATGCCTTACCTATCAGATCGTAAGTAGCTTTATCTAACCGGCCCTTTGGGTGCAGCTGATCACCAATAGAACATTTAGCGTTCATGGCGATCATCATCGATGTTTCGTACTCGAGTGCCGCCTCGTTCTTCAAAGAATGAAAGTCGCCCCACGAGGTGTGAAACTTGCCGGTCATGCCCATCACATCTTTTCCCAGGTTTCGTGCATATCGCACCGTTAGAGGGAAATGCATGTATCCCCACCCACCAGAAGGCAATGACTCCAACTCCAGGTGTGTGTTGTAAGGGATGGTTTCCTTTATGTGCGGCCCTACGTGTCCGCTGTTGTAAAAGATGGTGCAATTCTTATCGAGTTTCCTGATAAAGGCAGTGAGGTCTTCTTTATATTCCCTGGTAACTTCCTGATTGTGCAACAACCGAACTTGCTCTTTGGTAGGATCAAGGCCTTTCTTCAGCATGCCTTCAATAGCAGTTTGATTGGCATTTGGCATGATGTGATGAATGTCGAGAAACAATCCATCCACAGGCACGGCTTCAAACAAATCTCTTAAATGATCTTTGAGGAAATCAATATAGGGTGTTGCAATGTCGAGGTGATTATAGAAGCCCGGTTGAAATACATTGGTGTTACCAAAAGCAATGGGTGCACCATTCTCGTCGCGTACCAGCCATTCCGGATGGCGCTGTGCAGTATAGTAGTCCCACTGAATAGTGGTGTAAATAGGGACGCGGATATTTTGCTTGTGGCAAGCTTCTATCTGTTTCTTAAGCAGGTTTTTGTCTGTAAGAAATGGATGTATACGCTCGGGATGTTTTTTACTGTCGTAATACAAATAGCCATGATGACAACGGGCAAAGGCAGTGACTGAATTTACATAAGCCTTCTTGAGTGTTGCTGCAAACTCTTCGGGATCAAAGTCACGTGCTACGTCTTCAATCTTTTCACTTGTATGAAAGTCGAGATGCACCTGCCGAAATCGCATCACCGGCGAGTCTGCATCGAAAGCAGGCTGATAAGCGTAGGCCGAATTAAAAAAGCTGTTGACAAATAAGAGTCCCGCACCAGCTAAAGAAACATCTTTTATAAAATCTCTCCGGTTCGACATAAAAATTATGGTTGGATTGTTTTTGAAATTGTTTATTTATGCATTCGCTAAAGCACGGTCAAGATGCACGTAACCTCCGTCCACGTGAATCAGCTGACCCGTAGTATGACTTGATCGCTCTGACAAAAGAAATACTGTCATGTTTGCAATTTCTTCGGCGGTAGTCATACGGTTTTCAAGCGGGATCTTGCCAGTAATCTCTTTTAACTTCTCCTGTGGATTTGATTGAGCATTCAGCCATCTCTCATACAAGGGAGTCATGCACTCAGCAACAATAACTGAGTTTACACGCATGCCATACTTCAAAAGTTCTACAGCCCATTCCCTGGTAAGCGCATTTCTACCCCCGTTGGCTGCTGCATATGCTGAAGTGGCACCCTGGCCTGTTTCGGCTGTCTTAGATCCGATGTTCACTATGGCACCTTTGGTTTGTTTGAGATATGGGAGTGCATAGTGGGCTAACAAATAGTAGTGAAGCAGGTTGTTATGAATGCTTTCTAAAAAACGTTGATGATTACCATGCTCCAGGTTTACTCCATCATTTACACCAGCATTGTTTACCAGACCATGTATGCTGTCAAACTTTTGGGTTACTTCTCTCATTGCTCGTTCACACTCTTCCGGAACACCGAGTTCCGCCTGCACCGCAAAGGCCTTACTCCCGTTCGCAATTAGCTCATTTGTTAAACGTTCATTGTCTTCAATACTTCTTCCAATAATTACCGGGATAGCGCCTTCAGCAGCAAGCACTCGTACAATGCCTTCGCCTATGCCTCTTGCACCACCGCTCACAACAATTACCTTGTCGTTTAGTCCTAAGTTCATATTTAATTATTGATGTTGTAAAAGTTTACTGCATTAGAACCAAATACCTTTGCCTGTTCCTGTTCTGAAAAAGCCGAGAAATAGTCTCTGATTATGCCAACAACATCTGCATAGGAAGCAGCTACCAGGCACACCGGCCAGTCGGAACCGAATAGCAACCTGTCCACACCAAAAGCATTTACCACAACATCAAGGTATGGACGAAAGCTTTCTTTTGTCCATGTTTTCCAGTCCGCCTCTGTAACCATACCGGATAGCTTGCAGGAGACATTCGGGTATCTCGCCACAGCATTTATTTCTTTTCTCCATTCGTCAATTTTATTGCTCCTGATGTAAGGTTTAGCAAGATGATCAATGACAAATGGCTGATCGGGATATTCTTTAACCAGTAGTTCAGTATATCTGAGTTGATCGGGATAGATCAATATATCATAAGTGAACCCAAAGTTTGCCAGCTGCCTGATGCCATTCTTAAACTCATGCCGCAACATAAAGCTGCGTTGCTGCTCTCCCTGGAGTATGTGCCGGAATCCTTTTAATTTTTTGTGCTTTTTATATGCGGAAAGCTTTTCTTTTACGTCTGGGGACTGCAGGTCTGTCCAACCAACTACTGCCTTGATGAAATCATGCTTTTCTGCCAATGTTAGCAGCCAATCAGTATGATCATCTGATTGATCTGTTTGCACGAGCACACATCCATCAAGTCCGTTAGCTGCAAGCAGGGGCTCAAGGTCTTCCGGCATAAAATCCCTCCTGATCACAGACATATCTTCTGTTATCCAGCTGTCACGAACCGGGTGATATTGCCAAAAATGTTGGTGTGCGTCAACTCTTATCATAAGCAAACAATCGCTAGCTGATGTGGTAACCGACAATGAACCTTTTCGGCGCTACAAACTTACGCCACGCTTCCATGGAATAAAATCATCCTGGCCGTGACGTACTGCACTGACTTCTGTTTCGCCACTCGCCACTTTAATTACATATTCAAGTATTCTTTCACCAGCCTGTTCAATCGTTTCTTTTCCTTCGATGATAGTACCGGTATCGATATCAATAATATCGTTCATCTTTTTAAATAGGGTAGTGTTGCTGGAAAGCTTTACCACCGGTGCAACAGGATTTCCCGTTGGCGTACCAAGCCCCGTAGTAAACAACACCACTGTTGCACCCGATGCTACTTCAGCCGTTGTGGACTCCACATCATTACCAGGTGTGCACAATAAATTCAACCCTGGCTTTGTAGCAGGTTCGGGGTAGTCAAGAACATCGGTGACAGGTGAAGTGCCTCCTTTCTTTGCAGCGCCGGCAGATTTTATAGCGTCTGTGATCAATCCATCTTTAATGTTGCCAGGAGAGGGATTCATGTCAAAACCAGAGCCAACAGCATGCGCTCTTTCGTTGTAGGCCTTCATTAACTGCCCGAAACGTTGTGCCACTTCGGGTGTGACACAGCGGTCACTCAGGTTCTGCTCTACTCCACAGAGCTCAGGAAATTCTGAAAGAATAACCGTTGCGCCTAAAGCAACGAGCAAATCAGAAGTGTAGCCGATTGCAGGGTTGGCAGAAATGCCAGAGAATCCATCGGAACCACCACATTCAAGTCCTATGCATAGTTTGCTTAATGGCGCCGGTTTGCGTTGCAACTGGTTTGCCTGGATCAACCCTTCGAAGGTTTGCCTGATCGCGAGCGACACCAATTCATTTTCTGTTCCGAGGTCTTGCTGCTCCAGTATGTAAAGCGGTCTGCTGAACTGCGGACTTCTTTTGCTGATCTCCTCCTGTAGCATTTGCACCTGTGCGTTTTGACAGCCGAGGCTCAACACCGTAGCACCGGCAACATTTGGATGCGTAATGTAGCCAGCCAGTAGCCCACACAAAGCTTGTGCATCCTGCCGCGTGCCACCACAGCCGCCTGCATGCGTCAGGAACTTAACGCCATCGACGTTTGTGAAAAGCCGTTCACTCTTCCCGTTTCTGTTGAGTGAATGAGCAGAGAAAGCTTTTGCAGACGTTCCACTTTGCAGGTTGTATGCCTCCACAAGTTGCCTCACATAGGCTTTGTATTGTTGCGGTTTCCC
>DASQNW010000463.1:0-2795 GCA_035644775.1 Chitinophagaceae bacterium
ATAGGTTGGCCACAGTTCGTTCCGGAAGGATTCAATTATATGATCTGTGGCAACACCCAGGTGAGTGGCGCCTTGTTCAATCTTTTGCAAAATTCCATTCAGTACGCCTACTACGGCCCCCAATGGTTTGTCCTTGCCCTTATTAAACCGGCGCTGACCATAAAAGTGGCGGAAAAGTTCATAGGTGCCGTCAATGAGGTGAACCATCATGGAACATCAATTTTGACAAATATTACACTTAGAATTCAGTGCCGTCTCATGCGGTGAATCAAATTTAACCTGTTAACTTCTTCGTTGAGACCATGCGAATGTTTCCAGGGCATGGTAAGGCCATAATGATGATTGAGTATACAGGTCAAGGCTGACTACGGATCAGAAGGTTTCAGGTTTGAATCCTGACGGGGCCACATTTATATAGAAGAGAGTTTCAAGGGATTAGAGCCCTTTTTATTTTTGATGGAGTACATTGAAAACTGCATTGGGGCTCTACTGAACCTACACGTGTAAGGAAAGATTCTATTAACTTAAACTGCTCAAAACTTATTGCTGGAAGCAACAACTTAATTAACATTACCCTGTAACGATCTGCAAGCACTGATGCAATTCATACTGCTACATGACTTTTCGAAGATGTTTTTCGGCGCTTCCATTATCAAACAATTCCACTATACCTGTCACAGAATTATTTTCTTTTAATACCTGCAGGCGTACATGCTTTATATCTGCCAGTTCAAATAAATTGTTACTCAGTGGCGTTAGTTTTACTTTGGTGCCCGGGAAAGGGAAAAAGTACAATTGGCCCTCTTCCAACACAATCTTTTTTTCGCCAAATTCACCTGTATAGCTGGCAAGGGTAGTCTTATCTAGTTGAACCGGTTCTTTCTTTCCTTGCAGCGATACGAGTTCCCACTCATATTTACTTTTCAAAGCACCCTTGCTTTTGGCCACCAACGTTTCTAATGCTTTAATATGTGCAATAGCCAATGCATCTGAAGCTTTTGTTTCTACATCAGGCTTCACACCTGTACCTTCCCAGTTTGTGTTTGTTATAGGATTGATGGCACGTCCTGTTGGAACCCAAACCACGAATCTTTCCGTTGCTATACGTGTACCACCTGGATGAGCACCACCACCGGTGGTTTCGCCAATGATGGTCGCTCGTTTCAGATTCTTCAGGTTGTATGTAAATTCTTCAGCAGCCGAAAATGTGTTGCTACTCGTCAATACATAAATGTCTATATCAGGACGACGTTTACCAGTTACATGAGGCAATGTCCAAGTCTGTGAAGTTTGATTGCCAGGCCTGTCATAAAAGTTATTCAGGTGAACAGGTTCTGCCCCATAGAAATAAGAAGTAAGTAACTGGATCATAGAGGGGCTACCTCCCCCATTATTGCGTAAGTCTATGATCAGTGCACTTGCATTGCTTAAGAAATTCATGGCTGCTACTGCAGTCTCGCCGGCGTCACTGGTATGAGCAAAGCCCCGTAAATCAAGATAACCAATGTTGCCTTCCAATAATTTTACTTCCTTAAAACCATAGTTATTCATTTTTTCATTATCCATTTCTGGTGGAGGCTGTTCGCCCGGGTTCTTATCTGCGTTTGTCCGTTGTTGCTGTATAAGCTTAGGATTGAACCTTACGTTTAGATGCTTATCCTTACTTACAGACTGTAAATCTTTGGTTATTTGCTCAGCAAATCCTGGTGCACTTGTTATAGATTTATAGTTACCTTTTTTAAGATTCTCCTGCAACAGTCGATGCATTTTTTGGGCTACATCAGGAAAAATATAATTATCGTTCAAAAGCTTGCTCACAGAATCAATAACCATCTTTTGTTCAGTAGCATCAATGAGAACAGACTGATTTTGTCCTGCAGCACTGATGGTGACGAGAAGTATGATAAACAAGTATTTTAGTCTCCTGGCTATTTGCATAAATGGCTTTTTATAAAAGTACTATTGTGGCTTGCCTCATGCAATTCATATTGATGAACGGCTTTTTCATGTCGGATTTTTACATTGTTTTAATTGTGCGATTATACTGAGCTTTTGGATCTGATAGCTACTCTAAGTGCTCACGTGCCGCAAGGGTCGCTGTCCTTGTGGGAAGCCATTATTCCGGTCTCGAACCGCGGCATTCAAATTGCAACAAAAGAGGTTCTAAACCTTTGGCTATGTCCATCACAGAACTGATCGTATTGCTCATCATTGCCGCCATCTGCGGTGGCATCGGACAATCTTTGGCTGGCTATGATCTTGGCGGTTGCTTGGTATCTATAGTTGTAGGATTTATAGGCGCCTACATTGGCCTATGGCTGGCAAGCAAATTCGGGCTGCCGGAAATATTTGCTGTGAACATTGGAGGCAAATCATTTCCGATCATCTGGTCGGTGATTGGTTCTGCTGTACTTACGTTTATTGTGGCACTCATTCGAAGAGCTATTTCAGGACCGAGATCTTATTGAAATTGGCAAAGTGAGGTTGCTCTCCTCTTTTTGGTGCTTTACATCATCTGTGGTATCAAGACACCTGCTTGTTTAACTTTGCCAGATGGCTTATGATGAGCAACTGGCGCAAAAAGTTCGGGCTGCTTTACTCCATAGCACCCCTGTAGAGGAGAATAAGATGTTTAAGGGTTTGCCTTCCTGGTCAAGGGCAAAATGTGCATCTATGTTAGCGGAGATGAACTGATGTGCCGGTTCATCCTTCTCTTCAGGAGATTGTTGCTGTAAAGAAGGTGTTCGGCCAATGCTCATGAAAGGTAAACACTTGAACGGCTATGCTTATGTGAG
>DASQNW010000464.1:0-4687 GCA_035644775.1 Chitinophagaceae bacterium
GCTCCACTGATCCAACACTTGCATCACGTATAAAGGAGTGCGTTTCGGCTGCAGACCCAGCGAATTACCGAGGAAATAAATCTGCTCTTTCCCGTCAACAGCAGGAATCATGAACTCATGCCTGAATCTACTCAGATTATCTTTATGATCAAGTTCCTGTGCAAAGGCTAAAGAGTTTTGAAAGTGCATGATTGATTTATAAAGAGCCGGTGCGGCCACCATCAACAGCAATATTAGCACCACTCACGTACGCAGCCGCAGGAGAGGCAAGAAAAGCAGCCACAGAGCCGATTTCAGCTGCAGTGCCGAAACGCCGCAAAGGAATATCCTTCATCATTTCTGTCCTTGTCTGTTCAATCGTTTGCTTCTTCTTTTTAGCAGTAGCTGCCAGCAGGCTTTCCAGCCTTTTTGTTTCCGTATAACCCGGCAGGATATTGTTTACAGTAATGTTGAATTGACCAAGTTCATTAGCCATTGACTTGGCCCATGATGCTACTGCTGCGCGAATAGTATTTGACACCCCAAGATTGGGTAGCGGCACTTTTACTGATGTTGAAATAATATTGATGATTCGCCCGTATTTCCGGCGCTTCATTCCCGGCACCACAGCTTTTGTAAGTATATGATTGTTCACCAAATGCTGATTGAATGCAGCTGTGAATTCATCCTCCTTAGCATCCGTGATCGGCCCTGCTGCGGGACCCCCCGTGTTGTTCACAAGAATTTCTAGTGGCCCGTGCTGTAGCACTGTATCAATAGCAATACGCACGGCTTCGGAGTTGGTAAAATCTGCTACAATAAATGAATGATGCTGGTGAACAGAGTTTTGCAGGCTATTCATGGCTATGCCCAGCTTCTTTGCATCTCTTGCTATTAAAATGCAATTGGCGCCGAGTTGAGCTAATTCCTGTGCTACAGCTAAACCAATTCCCTGGCTGCTTCCGCAGACCACTGCTGTCTTCCCTTCGAGCGATAAATTCATACTTCAGAGTTATTCTTCAAACCTAAATTATTTTAACTGAGTAAATCAGTTTAGGAGATTTGGAAAGTCGCTGATGATGCCATCAACTCCCAGCTCTCTTAACCGGTCAATCACTGCTTTCTCATTTACAGTCCACGGGATCAGCTTCATTTTTCGCTTATGGCATTCTATAATTAATTCGCTTGTAACATGTGAATACTCAGGGCTGTAAATATCTGGAATAAACCCAAGCTCCTGCAGCTGCTGATTCAGGCTTCGCTTATCAAAATCTTCAATAAGCAAAGCTGTTTTTATTGACGGATGATGTTTGTGCAGGTACTGAAGCGTACGAATATCGAAGGATTGAATAATCACTCTGTGCTGCAGGTTTTTAGCAAGTACCACTTTCATCAACAGGTCCACAAATTCTTTTGGCGCAGGGTGATAGATGCCATCTGTATGTGGCTTAGACTTAGTTTCAATGTTATAGTAAACAACTTTGGCATTAGCCGTGGAAAGCTGTTTCTCTACTGCATCAATTACATCTGACAATAAGGGCTTGAACGTTTTAATTTTTTTCTGGTTGGGAAATCTTGGATGCGGCTTCAGACCTACATCAAAGCCTTTAACTTCATCGTAGTTCATTTCAAAAATGTTCAGCCTTTTTTCTTCAGTTTCTGTAACCACGCTTCCATCCGGTTTAGTAGTAATCTCATGACTGAAGAACGGTTCATGTGATAAAATCACCTCCTTGTCTCTTGTGATTACGACATCCATTTCAAGTGTAGTCACACCAAAGTCCAGTGCCTTTATCATTGCAGCGATGGTATTTTCCGGCATAAGTCCCCGGCAACCTCTATGCCCCTGCGAGTCGAATGAAGACTTCGATCTGGTGTTGGTCATCTGCTGTGGTGTTTTGCAGCAAAGAATGCAGAAAATACAAAAAAGCAGAAAGGCTTTTCTCATGTTGATATTGTCAGTGGCTGAACAACTGATCTCTTCTTTTTTCCATTTCTGCGGCTATTAACATTGCATCTGCATCTCCGTTTTTCAACTGGAAGATAATATTGCCGTAATCGTTTTTGTCGCGGTTCTGGCTTAATTTAAAAACATGACTTACCTCCTGCACTTTTATCTCAAAGCCAACAATAGCTTTTGAAAGCCTGCTAATGTAATCTGTCGGAAGATGATGATAAGACGCAGGTGAGACGGGGTCATTCTCGAACTTTCTGGTGGTCTCTTCAAGTATTTCAAGAAGCATGCTTTCATTCAAGAATTGAAGCTCGCCTTTTGCATGAACAGTCATGTAATTCCATGTTGAAGCATTCTGTGGATTTGAATACCAGCTAGCACTCACATAAGCATGCGGTCCCGTAAACACACATAGGACTTTATTATTTTTAGTGAATGCTTTATGATGGTCAGATTGCCGCATGATGTGCCCCCTCAGAACAATTTGCTCTTCTTGCTTTTCGATTAGCAACGGAACCTGTGTAGAAACCGGATATTCATCTCCAGCTGCTATCACCAATGCAAACGGGTGCTGATGCATAAATTGGATAACCTCTGCGGGATCTTTTTCTTTGAAGTGAGGCAGGTCGTACATACCGGTGGACGTGATAAAGCTTGATTAATTGTCAATTCAGATCGAAGTTACTAAAGTGCCTTATGCAGATTAAATGAACAATGTGAGCCGAGTACATCTGTTTTCCATCTAATCCTAAGCAGCACTTGAAGATCTAAGAACTTTAAATGATGTAGCTAGCGCTTTAGTGACATCTTCAAAATGAGTTTCCACTCTGTATCTTTCACCTGTTGAACAGAAAGGCGGCTGAGGCGTAGCAGCTCCATGGCAGACAACTTCGGTTCTTCTTTTATGGCTTTCAGGGATACAGGATTTTTCAGCTGCTCCACCGGTTTCAGATCCACAACTACCCAGGCAGGATCGTTGGTGGTGGGGTCCTGGTAGTGTTCCTTCACCACTTCTGCAATGCCCACTATTTCAAGACCTTCATTACTGTGGTAAAAGAAAACTTTGTCGCCTTTCTTCATTGCCTGAAGGTTGTTCCTGGCCGCGTAATTGCGAACACCATCCCAGGAGGTTTTTCCATCTTTGTGAAATTGCTCCCAACTGTATTTCAACGGTTCTGATTTAACTAGCCAGTATGCCATCTGATGCTTTTGAGTTTCCCAACTATGATTGCAGTTACTCTGCTTTGTTCAAGTGCAAATTAATTTGGCTTGATTACAAATAACGTGGGCCGCTAAAAAGTCCACCCATGTCAACAGCCGAAAGCCTACACCCGCTCCTACCAGCCACTTGCCAATACATCGGCAAGATGCAAAGTTTGTAAACTGTAGCCTTTATTGTCGATATAGCCTTGCAAATGCATCAGGCAAGACAGGTCGGTGGAAATGAGATATTGAGCCTCTGTCGCTAATGCATTCTCCACTTTTTGCTCTGCCATCCCAATAGAGATTGGCTCAAATTTCACGGCAAAAGTGCCACCAAATCCACAACAAGTTTCAACATCGTGCAATTCGCTTAGTTCAAGGCCCTTTACATTGGCAAGCAATTGCCTGGGCTCGTTTTTAATCTTACATTCTCGTAAACCAGCACAGGAATCGTGGTAAGTAGCCTTTCCGTTTAGCTGTGCGTCAAAATCCGTAACCTTTAAGATGTTTACCAAAAACTCACTGAGTTCAAATACTTTGGCAGCTATTGTCTTTGTTGCAGCTAATTGAGACGAGTTCTCAAAAAGCTTGCTGTAGTAATTCCGAACAAATCCTACACAACTGGCGCTTGGAGCAACGATATACGTGTCGGCATTGAAGTCGTTCAAAAACTTTGCGCACACTTCACGGGCGTCATCCCAGAATCCTGCATTGAAAGCAGGTTGTCCGCAGCATGTTTGAGCGGGATTGTACACTACCTCACAACCTGATCTCTCAAGCAGCTTTACCATGTTGAAAGCGGTTGAGGGATATACCTGGTCAACAAAGCAGGGAATAAAAATCTGCACTTTCATGTTACCAACGTTCTTCTTTTAAGTGCTTGTTCAGTAGCATCATCCTCAAGGCTGTGATAGCAGCTTCTTCCCCTTTATGCCCGTGTTTGCCTCCTGTTCTTTCTATTGCCTGCTGCTCGTTTTCGACGGTAAGTACTCCAAAAATCACTGGAACTGGAAGAGATAAATTCAGCTGTGTAACACCGTCGGTTACAGACCTGCATACATATTCAAAATGTGGAGTGTCGCCCCTGATAACACAACCTAAGGTGATGAAAGCACCTGGCTGTTTTGCATTGGCCCAGGTTTGCGCCACAGCAAACGGGATTTCTACTGCTCCGGGCACCGTGAGCGTGTGAATGCGTATACCAAACTGTTCTAAAATTTTTCTACAGCCGTTCTCTAATTCGTTAACAATGGGAGCGTTCCATTCGGTTTTTACCACAACAACAAGGGCATCCCGTATACCGCGGATGCCCTCAATTTCTTCAAGAAGCTTACTGTTTCCTATACTTGCCATATTAATTCGGGTCGCTGTAGACTCCTAACTGCGCCAGAAACTTATCTGCTTCAAATCCTCTTTCGGTGCGTGGGTATTTTTCTTTTAGTTCTCTAAATAACTCGATGGATTCCTTCTGTTTTTTTGCAACTCTATCGGCAAAGTATGCGGCCATAAAAAGGTATTCAGAGGAATTAACATCATCTTCCTCAAAGTGGC
>DASQNW010000465.1:0-3508 GCA_035644775.1 Chitinophagaceae bacterium
CAAAGCTGAACTGATTAACAAGATTGCCGATGATGCAGGCATCACAAAAACACAGGCCAACACTGCTTTAGATTCGTTTGTTGAAGCAGTTACAAAGACTTTGAAGGGTGGCGGAAAAGTTACCCTTGTGGGCTTTGGTACGTTCTCTGTTTCAAAGCGTGCTGCACGTAATGGACGTAATCCTCAGACAGGCGAAGTGATCAAAATCAAAGCGAGAAAAGTTGCCCGGTTTAAAGCTGGCAAAGAACTTTCTTCGAAGTTGTAATCACTGCTTAAAAAACTTATTAGCTCCGTTTCCATACCTTTGGACGGAGCTTTTTCATAAACAATAAACTATAGGGATCATATCATGGGAAGAGGAGATAAAAAAACCAAGAAAGGAAAAATTTTCAAAGGATCTTTCGGCAAAAGCAGGCCTGCCGGTGAAAAGAAAATTACTGCTACGGCAAACCAGGCTCAAGTAAAAAAAGATCAGTAGTCTTTTAACTTCAGCGACTCACAATATGCGTTTTCGCTACTAACTGTCAGGGAGCCAGTCGTTCTATGGTCCAGGATCCGCTCTCATTCAGCACATATTGAATACGGTCGTGAAGCCGGCTGGGTCTTCCCTGCCAAAACTCGAAGAAGGCAGGCTGTACACGGTATCCTCCCCAATGACCTGGCCGAACCGGTTCATGCTCCTTATATTTTTCCGAAACTGCAAGGTATTGTTCATCTAGCCATGTTCTGCTTTCTACTACCTGGCTTTGTGGCGACGCAATGGCTCCCACTCTGCTTTCTCTCGGGCGAGCATTGAAATAGCTGGTGCTTTCCTCTTCTGACAGTTTTGATACTAAACCCGTGATTCTTACCTGCCGCTCCAGCTCTTTCCAAAAAAACAACAAACATGCTTTTGGATTTTCCAGCAGTTGCATGGCCTTATAGCTCTTGTAGTTGGTGAAAAAACTAAAGCCATTTCTATCAAATCCTTTAAGCAAAACTATACGTGCTGAGGGGATACCGTCGCAGGATGCAGTTGCTAAGGTCATTGCATTCACATCGGTAATTTCGCTTTGCAAAGCCTGCTTCCACCATTTTGAAAACTGATCAAACGGATCTGGTGCGACGTCGGTTTCCAATAAGCTTTGCTGGGAATATTCTTTGCGCAGGTGAGCTATATCCGAGTTCATGGCGGGAGAAATTATGCGCAAAAATAACAGCAGTAAATCTTTTACTCCGAACCTTTATTCAGCAGACGGTCTCTTTCTTCTGCAATCATGCTGAGCATGCTCTCCAACTCGCCGATCCTGCGAAGCTCGTTTTGCAGCTTGTGATTGCTATCAGAAATGTTGCGGATGTCATTATTCATATCCTGGAGAAATTGCACTTTCTTTTGTAGTTGCTGGCGCTGCAGGTTAGCTTCTGCAAGCTTGTCTTCAGTAGTGCTTAACGCAGCGTGCAGGCGTTGATTTTCTGCTATGGCGGTTTCCAGCTTTTCTTGTTTTCTAATCAGTTCCTTATGCACCTGTTCATACGACTGCTTTACGTCTTCGAGTTCCAGTGATAACACCGTAGTTTTATTTGCCTGCTTCTCAAGATTCCCGATGTTTTTCTGCAGTTCGTCAAATTCTTTGTAGACCTCTTCTATCCGTGCAGACATCTGTTGCGCAACAGACTCCTGCTGCTTCAATTTTTTCAGCTCCGATTCTTTTGCCTCAACCTTCAACTCCAGCTTTTCAATCTGTTGTTGGAGCGCTTCATTCTCGTTTCGCAAGTCATTTTTTTCACCCACTTCTTCCTCTAGTTCTTCTATCTTGGAAAGTAAAGCTTGCAACGTATCCTGCTGACGCAGCAGTGAATCTTTGAGAGAATTAATGGTGCCACTGTCCATCGTTTCGGCGTGGTTCGAAAATGTTTGGGTACGCACGGCTGGTTCGGTTATAGCCGCTTGCTTAAATTGCTGGATTTGCTTTTGCAAATGATCAAGCCGCTCGTCGTTGGTGGTAACTAGTTTTTCGTGAGCTCGTTTTTTTGGTGCAAGGTTAAGCTGACTTTTGCTTTTTCTAAGAGTTTCAGAAAGTGCTTTCTTGCTTACAATGAAAAAGTAGATGGTGATACCCAGAATAACCGCGCCTAACTGGAGAATGATAATTTCCAATAAAGACAGATTGATGGCGGGAAGGATCATGCAGTTAGCAATGTTAAATTCGAAAACAAACTACTCAAATTTTCTGATATTCTCTAAAATGATCATAGGTGGCAGCCCTTTAATTGTTCACCAAAGTGCCGACTTTTTCACCAGTAACCACTCTTCGCAGGTTCCCGGGTTTGTTCATATCAAATACAACAATAGGCAGCTCATTTTCCATGCATAAAGTAAAAGCTGTCATATCCATCACGTTTAATTTCTGCGAAATGCATTCTGCATAAGTGATGGTGTTATACTTAACTGCATCTGGATGTTTCTCCGGGTCTGCAGAATAGATTCCATCTACCCGTGTTCCTTTCATGATTACATCCGCTTTTATTTCGATGGCACGTAAAGAGCCGGCTGTATCCGTTGTGAAATAGGGATTTCCTGTACCTGCGCCGAAGATAACCACTCGCCCTTTTTCAAGATGCCGTATCGCTCTGCGTCGGATATACGGTTCGGCAATCTGCTCCATCTTGATGGCGCTTTGTAAACGCGTATATACAGAAACCTTCTCCAGGGCTGCCTGCAATGCCATTCCGTTGATTACAGTAGCCAGCATCCCCATGTAGTCGCCGTGTGCACGTTCAATGCCGGTGTCAGCTTCGTTCATGCCACGATAAATATTACCCCCACCGATTACAATAGCTACCTGCACGCCAAGCTCTGTTATTAGCTGGATGTCTTTTGCATACTGCCTTAGCACCGAAGTATCGAATCCAAAGCTTTTATCGCCCATTAAAGCTTCGCCGGAAAGCTTGAGAAGTATGCGTTTGTACTTAGGCAGCATAGATTGATGTTGTTTGAATTGCTGCGAAGATAATTGAATGAGATTTATCAATGTGGGATCACCCCTTCGTTGCGGCTAACTGCAGATCATCGTCAATTTACCTAATTTGCTTAGGTGTTTTATTCCTGTCTGAAATCGTATGCACGGCTTGCATTGAAAATTTATTGCAGGAAAATAGTTGTCAGTAACCCATCACTTCTTCAACATAGAGGGCCACTATTGCTCGCTGCAAATCACCCCAATTCGTTTCTCGATGGCATCATCATCACCACATTATACAACTATAAAATTTATTCGCTTGCAAGAGGCGATGCTTTTAAAACATTGCGGTTAAACAAATTGTTGCGCCGGCTATACCTCCTTCCTGTTTACCGCACCAGCGAAGGTGCAGAGCACCTGGCGCAGAACTACGCTACGTTTTCTGCCTGTCACGACGCTTTTTCCAGGGGCGAAGCGGTATTGATCTTCAGTGAAGGCCTTTGCAAGAACGAATGGCATCTGCGGCCACTGAAAAAAGGCACCGCAAGGCTTGCAATCAGTAGCTGGGA
>DASQNW010000466.1:0-8382 GCA_035644775.1 Chitinophagaceae bacterium
AGGTGCACCTGGTGCACCTTTACTTATTGGGAGGTTTGTTAATCAACTCTTCTGAAGCCGCCGGCTACCAGCGAAATAACAAAGAGCACCAGGAAAATATAAAAGAGAATCTTGGCAATGGATGCCGCACCGGCAGCAATGCCGCCAAATCCAAAAATTGCCGCAATAATGGCAACTACTAAGAAAATGATTGTCCAGCGTAACATAGTTTTAAGTTTTAGTGAATAATACAGGTAGTATGGCAGAAAGCATGCCAGCGCTCATTTTTGAAAAATCGTAAAGCCCAATAGCAGATAAAACTGGTTGATTACAGCAGAAATTGAGGAAATATATGTACGAACTTCTGTAGATGGTTCCAAACTTGCACCTTGTTTTTTAAAGAAGCACTATGTTGTTTGGCAACTGGAAAATAACAGAGGCTGGAATCAACTGGAACAGCAATGGCCTTAGCCATTTTACGATTCCTGCACAGCAACTCAATCGCTTGCGACACGATGGTGATGAAGTATACTACGACTGGATATTGCTCGCCACCAATGAAGACTGGCTCACCCAAAACGACTTGTACGACCTCAATTTTGCATTTGTGTATGCTGCGGCTAAGTATGGAATAGAGTTCGACTACGATACGCTTGACGCGACTCTAGAGGTGCAATACGAATCGTTAGATGCAGAAGAAGATGAAGAATAGTGAAGCTGGCACAAACTGCTGTCTAAAAACGTAAATTTAGATACTGCCAACTAAGCGCCTCATGAAAGCACTTCTCTCTTTATTGCTACAGCTCGCGGCAATTCATGCTGTCTCAGCAGACACGCTGTTCTTCGAAGTAGAGAACACGGGTTATAAAATCGGTGCGGCTCCAGGAAATTACCTGCGTAAATGTGTTCGTGAAAAAGATTACCTGCACACCTGGGATTATAACTATAGAAATGTATTGGTTGCTGAGGGCTACTACTCAGACACAAGCTTTTCTACGCGTCTACTCTGTCATAAATATTACCATGAAACCAAAGGATATTTATTGCAGACCCGCTGCTATGACCAGGATGTATTGCATGGCCCTTTTATCACGTACAACCCGGATGGAGATACGACAGATGTTGACTTGTATGAACAAGGAAGGTTGCTAAAAGCTGTGAGCCTCCGGCCAAGTACACTCGACTATTCTGAAACAATGGCGCAGTTCCCGGGTGGAGAAAAATTGTGGGCAGACTTCGTAAACAGAAATGTAAGATATCCCCCGACAGTCAAAAAAGAATTGGTGAAAGGTGAGATACTTGTGCGGTTTCTTATCAATGAAGAGGGTGTGATTGAAAAAGCAGAAGTGCTGAAGGGGCTGCATCCTTTGTTGGATGAAGAAGCCATACGTGTGATTATGAAATCACCAAGATGGATACCCGGTGAGAGAAATGGTGATCGGGTACAAACTTCGTTGGTACAGTCCATCTATTTTGGACTTTGATGCAGCCACTTTTGTATCTTGTCAGACCTCTCTACTACACTGCATAACTTCACTGCTCATGAAACTTATTACACTGGCTGCCTGCGTTTGTTGCTGTTTTTTAGCGAAATCACAAACCACTGCGGAGAGCTATCCGGAAGATCCTGCATCTATAGAACAGCAGGGTGTTCCGAAGGGTGAACTGCTAAAATTCACCTTTGATCAGTCAAAAATCTTCCCCGGCACGTGGCGCGAATACTGGGTGTATGTACCGGCGCAATTTAAAGGTGATAAGCCTGCCTGTCTCTATGTGAACCAGGATGGCGTTCAGTGGAAAGCACCAACTGTTTTTGACAATTTAATTCACAAGGGCGAGATGCCGATAACGATTGGTTTGTTTGTAATGCATGGGCAGGTTCGTGCAGCCAATGAAAATACTGCCAGCAATCGCTTCAACCGCAGCTATGAGTACGATGGCCTCGGCGACAACTACGTGCGCTTTCTGATAGAAGAACTGTTGCCTGATGTGGAGAAGCGCAAAACATCTGACGGCAGACGAATTATTATATCGCAACATGCAAACGATAGAGCCATCGGTGGTAGCAGTAGTGGCGCTGTTTGTGCATTTACCGCCGCCTGGGAGCGCCCTGATGCTTTCTCAAAAGTGTTTAGTGCTATAGGGACTTACGTTGGCTTGAGAGGTGCGGACAAGTATCCGACATTGATACGCAAATACGAACCCAAACCACTGCGAATCTTTTTGCAAGACGGCACCAACGATCTAAATATCTATGCCGGTGATTGGTGGAAAGCCAATGAGAGTATGCAGCGTGCATTGAAATTTGCAGGTTATGAAGTACAACATGTTTGGGGAGAGGGCACTCACAACAATAAGCATGGCACTGCAGTGTTCCCGCAAGCAATGCGGTGGTTATGGAAAGACTACCCGAAACAAATTAGTAGAGGATCTTCGCAAAATGCCTTTCTAAAGGACCTCCTGATTGACGGGGAAGAATGGCAGCTGGTGGGTGAAGGTTATGGCTTCACAGAAGGGATAACTGCGAACAGATCAGGAGAAGTTTTTTTCCAGGACATACCCAACGCCAAAACCTACAAAATAGACCTGGAGGGGAAATTAAATGAGCTTGATGTGCACTCAAAAAAAGCATCAGGAACTTCGTTGTCAATAGATGGCAACAGATATGTTGTTACGCAGCAAACGAAGCAGTTACTGAAATATGATAAAAGAGGAAAAGAACATGTTATTGCAGATTCCGTTGCGGGCAATGACCTGGTTGTTGCCAGGAATGGCAATGTCTATGTAACTGCACCCGACGGAACAGAGAAGCCAAGCCGCTTATACCTGGTGAAGCAAAGCGGCGAAAAGCTGGTGGTGGACGAAGGCTTAAAATTTGCCAATGGCCTTACGTTGACACCCGACCAAACGCAACTATACGTCACCGAATCAGCATCGCACTGGGTGTGGATTTACCAGGTGCAAGCCGACGGCAGGTTGGCATACAAGCAGCGTTTTGGGTGGCTGCATGCGCCCGATAATGCGCAAAACGCCTGGTCAGACGGGCTGAAATGCGATACTGCCGGCAGGGTATTCGTAACTACGAGGATAGGCGTACAAGTGCTTGATCAACTTGGTAGAGTAAACGCCATTTTGCCCATTCCGGCAGGACAAGCATCCAATCTTTGCTTTGGCGGCAGCAATTTCAACATAATGTATGTAACGGCAGGCTCCAAAGTATATCGCCGAAAGCTTAACACGAGAGGTACTAACAATTTTGAGGAACCTACGAAGCCTAAAAAGCCAAGTCTGTAGGAAATAAATAAAGCGTCGGAAGTTTTGCATTGCGTACTTTGATTCTTTGCTACCGTTGAAATGCCTTCGCTGACCTTGTATTTGAAGCAGTTAGCAGCAGCTGGAATAGGCGCCAACTTTTCATTTTTTTAATTGACCAAATTTCTCTTCCTTTATAACAGCTGAATCTGTCCGCATTCCCCTCTTTAAACGCCTTTCTATATCTTTCAGGACCTCGTGTGAATGGATAACTAAAAACAAACTAACTGCTGAATCCTGCATATCAAAGAAGCTACACGTGAGATGTAACCTGTGGTTTTTTGTTGTGACGCTTCCTTAATTGAAGATTTCTTCCACTTCATCGAATACATTCAACCAAATCGCAACACATGAGCACCAATCCATTCATTAAAGCAGGCATTCTAACCATCGTTCTGCTAACCGTATTTTTAATCGGCTGGGAACTAACCTGGCGCAGCAAAGGATTCTTTGCCTTCTACGACGACAATGCTGCATTGTGGGCAGACAAGCGAGCTAAAGTATACAAGCCGCAGCAACAGAATACGGTATTCATCGGTTCGTCGCGGATTAAGTTTGATCTGGACATTCCCACCTGGAAAAAAATCACCGGCGAAGACGCCACTCAGCTGGCCATTGTAGGATCCTCGCCGCTTCTTTTGCTGGAAGACCTGGCAAATGACGAAAACTTCAAAGGCAAGTTGGTGGTGGACGTAACGGAACCACTTTATTTTTCCGGTGCTCCGCCTTACACGGCTAAGCCAGCGGAATTCACCAGCTATTTTAAGAAAAGAACTCCCACTCAAAAATTCAGCTTCGAAGTAAGCCGTCGGCTAGAATCACAGTTTACCTTTTTGAACCAGGAGTATCTTTCTATAAATGGTTTGCTCAATCAAGTGACATTACCCGCAAGAAAAGATGTATTCGTGTTTCCCTACTTTCCACATCAATTTGAGGTTACCAATTTTGAGAGGCAGAGCCTGATGCTGGATGAATTTGTAAGAGACAGCAGCTTGCAAAAACAAATGCAGGATGTATGGCAAACGCTGATGATGGCAGGCAGCAAGATGCCGCCAACACCACCTGAGGCGGTTGAAGCGGTATTTACAAGGACAACAACAGCTGTAAACAAGATAAGAGCAAGAGGTGGTAGAGTGTTATTCGTACGCACCCCTTCCAGCAACCCAATGTGGCAAGGAGAGCAAATGGGATTTCCGCGTGAAAAATTCTGGAACCGCTTGCTCAATGTTGCCAAGGCAGAAGGAATTCATTTTGCTGACTACGATGAAACATCCGGTTTCATTTGTCCTGAATGGTCGCACCTGAGTCCTGCCGACGCTATTGTTTATACAAAACACCTGGCGCGGCATATTGAAAGTAAAGGGTGGAAATTTCCCAACACCAATCCTGCAGTTGCACAGATTTCATCACACTAAACCAAAACACCATGCTTTTCAATTCATATACATTCGTCATATTCCTGGCTGTAGTTCTGATCATTCATTATTTACCGATACTCTGGAAGGTTAAGAAAATAAACCTGCTGGCAGCAAGTTATTTGTTCTACGCAGTTTGGAATCCTCCTTTCATCATCTTATTATGGCTATCTACACTGGTAGACTTTTTCATTGGCAAAAAATTATATCACGAAGAAAACAGATCAAGAAGAAAATTGCTGTTGGTGATCAGTCTTGTGGCCAACCTGGGTATGCTTGCATTTTTCAAATACGGCAATTTCCTGCTAGACAATTTTGTTGCTGTTACCTCAATGCTTGGCTTCGAGTTCCATCCTGCAAAGCCTGATATCTTCCTTCCTGTTGGTATTTCGTTTTACACTTTTCAAACCTTGTCGTATACACTCGACATGTACAGGAAGCGCATACAACCAGAAAACTCGCTGCTCGACTTCTCGTTGTTTGTTACATTCTTCCCGCAATTAGTTGCTGGGCCTATTGTTCGCCCAACTGAACTACTACCTCAATTCAAAACTCCGCATACCGCCACTGCGCAACAATTTTCGAAAGGTCTTTTTCTGTTGACACTCGGCCTGTTTATGAAAGTAGTGTTGGCAGATAGCTTGTTATCGAACACAGCTGATACGGTATTCGGTGATCCGCGGCCCCTTGCCACATTAGACGCATGGCTAGGTGTGCTTGCATTTTCCGGCCAGATCTTCTTTGATTTTGCAGGTTATTCAACGTGTGCTATAGGTATTGCCGCTTGCCTGGGTTTTACCTTGCCGGACAACTTTAGATACCCATATGCAGCTATAGGATTTTCAGACTTTTGGCGCAGGTGGCATATTACTTTATCCACCTGGCTACGCGACTATCTCTATATTCCCCTAGGCGGTAACCGACACGGAGCATTGAGAACATACGCAGCACTGATGACGACAATGCTGCTCGGTGGTTTGTGGCATGGCGCCTCCTGGACCTTCGTGGTTTGGGGAGCACTGCATGGTACTTATTTGTGCGTGGAAAGACTGTTTAGGCCCAAAAAGTCAGAAGGGGGTGAAATGCAGTCTGCAAGAACACCTGAACTTGCGGATCATATGCCGGTGCTTACCTCTACCGCTTCTTTAGCACCTGCGTTTCTAAACCGCAAGAGCGTCAAGAACTTTTTTGCTGCATTGCTAACGTTCTTCCTAGTGAACGTAACCTGGGTATTCTTCAGGGCTCAGGATTTCCCCACTGCGGGCAAATTGCTGGGCTCCATGTTTGGGGTAATTGATGGAGGCGCCCCTATTCTGTCGACGCTGGCTATCATCAAAGTATCTGTTATTACGATCCTGCTTGTTGCCTCACATTGGATGATGCGAAACACAGGCGTGCTGCAAGTGGCGCAAAAAACAAGCTGGGTTCTCATAAGCATCGTATGGACCGCTATGATAATATTGCTGATCCTGAGCCAGGAAAGCAGTAATTCATTTATTTACTTTCAGTTTTAAACACTTTAGAAATCCTGCAGAAATGCAGGATTTTTTTTGCTCCTTTTTCGACAATACTGCTACTAATTTTACAAATGCCTTCTAAAGATATTATTGCGCTGGCTCAAGTGGTTTGGGACTACCACCATGTAAACCATCAGCTGACAAAAAGTGACTGTATCCTCACACTGGGGAGTCATGACACAAGAGTGGCAGAAAGAGCAGCAGAACTTTATTTACAAAACTGGGCGCCATTACTGATCTTCTCCGGAGGGCTTGGAAGGCTTACAGAAGGTATGTGGAACGAAAGCGAAGCAGACAAGTTTGCACGAATTGCAGTTGACATGGGAGTGCCGGCAGAAAACATCCTTATCGAAAACAGATCTACCAATACAGGAGAAAACATCGTGTTGGTAAAGCAGCTGTTGATTGAAAAAAAACTGGACCCACAAAGCTTTATAGTAGTACAGAAGCCTTACATGGAAAGAAGGAGCTACGCGACATTCATGAAGCACTGGCCGGATAAACAATTGGTGGTTACCTCCCCACAAATTTCCCTTAATGAATATCCTACTACTGATCTTAGCATGGACATGGTGATCAACATTATGGTTGGCGACTTACAACGTATAAAGCTATATGGTGCGAAGGGATTTCAAATCCCACAGGAAATCCCCGGCCTCGTGTGGCAGGCATATGAACGGCTTGTAAGTGCAGGTTATGATAAACAACTTATTGACGAATAGCCGTTAATCACCTTCTGTGTCTCCCCGTTCATTATCCCCTGGCAGTTGATCAATGTTTAGAATATCATCTTCGTCTTCATTTGTTTCATACCCAGACGCAGCATCTTCAGCTACTCTGTCCCAGTAATCATCTCCAGCACCCTTTTTCTCCGGTTCTGCTTTGTTGCCGGAACTTTCCTCGCTTTTCTTTTTTGCTTTCGCATTCGCCTGAACAATATCTTCAGCGTCAAGCCAATTTTTGTTTGTCATACTTGGGTATTAATCGCCTCCACAAGCACCTAAAACTATGCCTGTGGCATCAATTTGGGAGCAGTTGCCCAAAGTGTTATATGAAACAGACAGAGGAAAATAACCAATCAAATGAAAGGGAGCGTCATATCGGCATTCCTTCAGAAGCCAACCAGGACAAGCATATCAACTTTCTGGAGGTAGAAGATGATTCATCTGGGAGAGGTGGTGAACGGAACACTGATGACGAAACTAAAGAACGTCAAAGACAATGGAGAGAGGGAATTGAAGAAGGGAAGAAACTTAGAGACGGTGAATAGTACAATAAAAAAGACCATCCCCCTGGGATGGTCTTTTTTAATAGCTACCTGTAAGTGTCGCTAGCTGTAGAATTAGTGCCCGACCCCACCTCTGCTCTGCGGTTTACATCACCAACGGCAAGTGAAGTCAACAGATCATCTGTGTCATGTTCTTCCATCAAAGTTTGTTGTAATAGCTGTGCTACATCAGTCAATCCAAGTTGTTCGGCATAAGTGCGGGCAGTACCATATCCTGCGATTTCGTAATGCTCAATTTTTTGTGCACAACCGATAATGGCCGCATCCATTACAGCAGGATTCATATCAACACCCATCATTTTCTGTCCTTCATCAACCAACCCATCTATGCCTTTGCTTTTAGTTCCCACACCAAACAGATTAGCGAAGATTCCAGAATCATTATCATCTGAACTTTCTTGTCCCAATAGCTGCTGCACCTGGTCTAATCTATCTCTCTGCATTTCAGTTACACGAAGGTGTTGCTCTAAGGCCTGCTTCAACTGAGGACTGGAAGCCTTGTCTATCATTGCCGGAAGTGCTTCTATAATCTGCTCTTCAGCCGAATACAAACATTTGATATCATACCTCAACAAATCCTTAAGATGATTCATGTTTTCCATAATTAATTTTTTTAGGTGAACTACTCAATTCACATAAACTATGCCCACTATCGCAACAACTCTTCATTACGAAACAATTAGATTTCTGTAGAGTTCCCCGCAATTGTACTCTTACTTTTGATAGCTAAACGGAATCACAAGAGGTGGTGCATAGTTTGTACAACTAATACTACTAGGTTTTCATTTAAATAAATCATTCATCAAACATAGATGTCTAACAAACCTAAAAGCATAGCGTTTATCAGTGCCTCTATTTTGATGAATGATTT
>DASQNW010000467.1:0-18517 GCA_035644775.1 Chitinophagaceae bacterium
AACGGATGGCTGTTTCCGTTATCAAGCCGGGGTCGTGATCGATGCCGTCCACATGGTTGACTCCTGACTTCTGGTAGATACTAATGCCCTGATACAAAAAAGGGTTTTTAGTGATCAGGTTTGCCATACCGTTTATGGCATTCATTCCATATAGAGCCGAGGCCGCACCTGGGGTAATCTCCACACTCGCTATGTCCAGCTCGGTTGGCCCGATAGCATTTCCTAAAGGCACGCCTAAGGTTGCAGCTTGCATATCTACACCGTCCACCAATTGCATGAAACGAAAGTTATTTGGAATATTGAACCCTCTGGTGTTAGGGACTTTGAACGTAAGGCTTGATGTAGTCATTTGCACGCCTTTCACGTTCTCTAATGCGTCATAAAAGCTTGGCGCAGCAGCTTCTTTTATCGCTCTTATATCTAGCTTCTCAATTGCAACCGGTGATTTAAGGCGACTCTCTTCTACGCGTGAAGCACTTACCACCACTTCTTTGCCAAGCACTGTTTGGGTAGCTAGAGTGATGTGGAGCTTCGATTCTTGGCCACGCACTTCAAAGTCCTGAGATTGAAACCCGACTGATGTAAAACTTAGAATAAATGGAAACTTCAACCTTGTCCTTAATACGAAATAACCGGAGTCATTGGTAATGGTGCCTGTAACGGCTCCTTTTATACCCACGCTTACTCCGGCGAGTGGCACATGTGTTTCCCCATCCGTTACTTTTCCTGATACCAGCACCAGAGAGCTCTCTTGTGCAATGGATCCCATAGTAATCAATGTAAAAAGTATTAGATAAAAAGCGTTGATCTTGCGATTGAGGGTCTTTTTTTTAGGCATAGTAATGCCAGGTCTATGCTTTATATATATGTTCATTGTAATCTTGGTAAGGTTTTGTAGATGTAGAGCTGTCTATGTAAAGGCAGCTAACAACACGAAGTGCTCCGAATAAGATGAAAGACAAAATGGAATTTGAACTGGTGTGGGTTCATATAGTCTACTAATTTGGTAGACAAATGTACGGTACTTTTCTATACAACAAAAAATATCTCTACCAATTTTGTGGACTATTTTAATAGGGTATAAACCCAAATAAAAAAAGTGCACCTGCCGATGCACTTTTAAAAACTAAAACAAAGAAAACCTATATGTATCTATTGATGATGTTTTCAAAATATTCCTGGCGGCCACTGCGGGTCTGTGGTTCACCGTTTTCAATTGCATACGCCCTCAGATCTTCAAGGGTGAGATTTCCATTTTCGTATTCTTTTCCTTTACCGTTATCAAAGGAGCTATAGCGTTCTTGTCTAAGCTTGCGATAGTCAGACTTCTGGAGCACGGCATCAGCAATAATCAGCGCCCTTGCAAACGTGTCCATGCCACCGATATGCGCATAAAACAGGTCTTCATGATCGGTTGAGTTTCTGCGGATCTTAGCATCGAAATTTACCCCGCCACCCTTCAACCCGCTAGCTTCAAGGAACACGAGCATGGCTTCTGTCAGTTCGTTTATGTTGTTCGGAAACTGATCGGTGTCCCAGCCGTTTTGATAGTCTCCCCTGTTTGCATCAATAGATCCTAATAAGCCAGCATCTGCAGCCACTTGCAGCTCGTGCTGAAAAGTGTGACCGGCAAGTGTGGCATGATTTACTTCGACGTTAATCTTGAAATCGTCAAGCAGTCCAAACTCCCTCAAAAAGCTGATCACCGTTGCACAATCATAGTCATATTGATGTTTTGTAGGCTCCATCGGCTTTGGTTCGATAAAGAAGTTGCCTTTGAAACCTTGTTTTCTTGCGTAATCTTTAGCCGTGTGAAGGAACCGAGCAAAATGCTCCTGTTCCCTTCTCATATTCGTGTTTAGGAGGGTCATGTACCCCTCTCGGCCACCCCAAAACACGTAGTTTTCTCCGCCTAATGCTATTGTTGCATCCAGCGCCGTCTTCACCTGAGCACCCGCATGGGCGAGTACATGAAAATCCGGATTCGTAGCAGCTCCATTCATGTACCGCAAATGCGAAAACAAATTTGCTGTGCCCCATAATAATCGCACACCGCTCTCCTGTTGTTTCTGCTTTGCATACTCTACCATCGTCTGCAGCCTTCTTTCATTGTCCACTACATCGTTTGTATAGTCCACCACATCAACATCGTGAAAGCAATAAAACGGCAAATTCAATTTGGTGATGAATTCGAAAGCAGCATCCATTTTATCCTTAGCACGTTGAATAGGATCAGAGCTTTCATCCCACTGGTAGTTGTGAGTATTGCCTCCAAACGGATCGGACCCGCCACCATTGAAAGAATGCCAGTATGCACAAGCAAACCGGAAATGATCTTTCATGCTTTTACCTGCTACTACTTTGTTCTCGTCATACCAGCGCAGCGCAAAAGGGTTATCACTTTCAGGGCCTTCGTACTTTATTTGGCTAATACCTTTGAAGTATTCTTTTTCTCCAAGTAAGACTGACATAATATTGGTTAGATTTATTTCAACAATTAATTCAAGTTCTGATCGCCTACGCTTTTTAATGTATTCAGAAGGTGCTCTCTCCAGCGCTGGTACAGTCCGTCAAACAATTGAGCATGTTGCGGCAGCACTACTCCTAGCTGTTCCTGCTGGCTAAACGCCTCAGAGGAATTTTGGAAGAAACCAGCTCCGATTCCAGCACCCAGAGCAGCGCCTACACTACCATCCGAAACAAATAGTTCAACTGGTACTCCCGTGGCATTTACAAAAGCCTCTGTAAACACGGAGCTTAAAAACATGTTGGACTTCCCTGCCCGGATCACTGTGGGATTCATTCCATTTTCACGCATAATATCAAGGCCATATCTAAAAGCAAAGGCAATCCCTTCCTGTGCCGCACGATAGAGATGAGCTTCTGTGTGCCTGTTGAAGTCGATGCCGAGCAACTGCGCTCCTACAAGTTTGTTGTTTAGCATCCTTTCGGATCCGTTACCAAAAGGCAGTATAAACAGATCTTCACTTCCTGCCTTTACCAATGAAGCTTTTTCATTGATTTCATTATAACTAAACCTGCTGCCGGTCAACTGCCGTACCCATCTGTTTAGAATACCCGTTCCATTGATGCATAGTAGCACTCCCACTCTTGTGCTGGCAGCTGTATGATTTACGTGTGCAAAGCTGTTGACCCTCGACAGCGGGTCGTAGGTAAGGCTGTCGCTCACGCCATAAATAACACCGGAAGTTCCAGCTGTGGCAGCAACTTCGCCCGGATGAAGCACGTTTAGGGATAGGGCGTTGTTGGGCTGATCGCCGGCTTTATAGGATACAGGAATTCCGGTACGCAGCGAAAGTTCAGAGGCAAGAACGGCTGATAAATACCCATGCGGTGAAAAAACGTCTTGTACGCGAGGGATCATAGCCTTTTCAAAACCAAAGTGCGAAATCACCTCATGAGAAAGAGTATTTTTAGAAAAGTCCAAAAGTATACATTCGGATAGAGCAGAGGCAGTAGTAGTGATAGTGCCGGTAAGGCGCTGCGCTATAAAGTCGCCGGGCAGCATTACTTTCTCTATTCGGGAAAAAATTTCAGGCTCATGTTCCTTCACCCACGCCAGCTTGGAAGCCGTAAAATTCCCCGGCGAATTCAATAGGCATGAAAGGCATTGCTGTTGTCCTATGCTGTTGAAAGCAGCATCGCCGTAAGTTACAGCACGGCTATCGCACCAGATAATACTGTTTCGTAAAACATTGGCTTCTTTGTCGAGGAGTACCAAGCCATGCATTTGGTAAGCGATCCCAATAGCACCTATGTCCTGCGGATTGTACTTACCGGTACCATTAGCTTTTTTAACTGCGAGCTTTACATTTTCCCACCACAAATCTGCTGACTGTTCTGCCCAACCCGCTTTTACTGAAATAATTTCCACTTCAGACTCTGGGTATTGCGTAGAGGCAAGGCATCGCTGCGTAGCAGCATCTACTACAGCAACTTTAATCGAAGACGTGCCAACATCAATGCCCAATAATAACATGATTGAGATTTTTAATTGACACTGTAGTGGAATGAATTTGCAGCATATGGCAAGCTGTTGGGCAGCAAATTAAATATTCATTGAGTTAGGGACTACTCTTTTTTTAATCAAACCTGATACGATTTTAATCCATTCACCTCCTCTGCTAAGAATATTGAAGGCAATTTTGTATAAGCAAACCGCGTGAGCTATATAAAAAAACCCCGCGTTTGCGGGGCCGTATTTCCTAAGATAATCTATTTAAAACGGTAGATCATCTGCCACGTCCTCGATCCCTGACGGTACAGACTCCTGGTTGCGTGCAGGTGAGGATGACTCGTTGCCATAAGAGCTTCCACCATTGTTGCCTGTATTTTCTCCTTTTCTACCTAATAATTGCACTTCCCTCACACGCATAGTAAGAGAAGCACCAGAAGTGCCATCGTTGCGGGTAAAGCTTCTTACTTCCGGCGTGCCCTCTGCATAAACCTGCGTGCCTTTGGTGAGGTAAGGCGCCACAGCTGTACGATCGGTCCAGTAAGCACAATCTACCCAGGTTGTTTTTTCCTGGTTGTTGCCCTGGCTGTCCCTGTACTTTTCAGTATGTGCCACAGTGAAATTGATTACGTTTTTACCGTTGACTGTATTTACCGTACAGTCTTTCCCTAAGTTTCCGATTACTTGCATTTTGATCATAGTGCTCAATTTTATCCCTGTAATTTAAAGCATTCCTAATAAAATTAGCAATGAGTTATTCACTAATGTTGAAAAGAAATGCACATTAGAAAACAAAAAAGCTACTCCGTTGCGGAGTAGCTTCATCAGTTAATTGGCGTATTCGCTATTTCACTTCTTCGTACTCAGCGTCAGTCACATTCTCAGAGCCTCCACCTGCCGTGTGCTGTTGGGGTCCCTGGCCCTCTCCACCGGGTTGTTGTGCCCCGGCTTCCTGGCTGGCTTTGTATAGCTCCTCGCTTGCTGCAGTCCAGGCATTGTTAAGTTCTGCTACAGCAGTATCAATACGGCTGATATCCTGAGACTTATGGGCCTCTCTTAAATTATTCAGCGAAGCCTCAATGGTACCTCTCTTATCAGCAGGAATTTTGTCACCATAATCTTTCAGTTGCTTTTCAGTCTGGAAGATCAGGCTGTCTGCCTGGTTTATTTTCTCTACCCTTTCTTTTTCTACCTTGTCGCTCGCTTCGTTAGCCTTTGCTTCGGCCTTCATTTTTTCTACTTCGTCTTTGCTTAGACCGCTACCTGCCTCTATACGTATTTTCTGTTCTTTACCTGTTCCCTTATCCTTTGCTGTCACATGCAATATGCCGTTGGCGTCAATATCAAAAATAACTTCTATCTGAGGAACTCCTCTTGGAGCAGGAGGAATACCATCCAGGTTGAACGTGCCTAGGCTCTTGTTTTGGGAAGCCATTGGCCGCTCACCTTGCAGCACATGTATTTGCACGCCGGGCTGATTGTCGCTTGCCGTAGAAAATACCTCCGACTTTTTTGTGGGGATGGTAGTGTTTGCATCGATCAACCGAGTCATCACGCCTCCCATTGTTTCAATACCAAGGCTAAGTGGAGTAACATCGAGAAGTAACACGTCTTTTACTTCACCGGTCAACACTGCACCCTGTATAGCGGCACCAATTGCTACCACTTCGTCCGGGTTTACACTTCTATTGGGTCTTTTGCCAAAGAACTTCTCTACTATGTCCTGGACTTTTGGTATGCGTGTAGAACCACCTACGAGAATCACTTCATCAATTTGACCAGCGTTCATTCCTGCGTCCTTCAATGCCTGTTCGCATGGCCGCAAACAACGGTCAAATAATGTATCGGCAAGTTGTTCAAACCTTGCACGAGTCAATTTTTTCACCAGGTGTTTAGGCACTCCGTCTATGGCAGTGATATAAGGAAGATTGATCTCTGTTTCCGAAGATGAGGACAGCTCAATTTTTGCTTTTTCTGCAGCTTCTTTCAAGCGTTGCAGCGCCATTGGATCTTTGCGCAGGTCAACGTTTTCATCTTTTCTAAATTCCTCTGCAAGCCAATCCATGATCACTTTATCGAAGTCATCACCTCCCAGGTGGGTATCTCCGTTGGTTGATTTCACCTCGAATACGCCATCACCCAGTTCCAGAATTGAAATGTCGAACGTACCACCACCTAAGTCAAATACCGCAATTTTGCTGTCCTTGTGCTGCTTATCCAATCCATAAGCGAGAGCAGCAGCTGTGGGTTCATTGACAATGCGCCGAACGTTGAGCCCGGCAATCTCGCCAGCTTCTTTAGTGGCCTGGCGTTGTGCATCGTTGAAGTAGGCAGGTACAGTGATTACAGCTTCAGTTACCTCCTGGCCAAGGTAATCTTCAGCAGTTTTTTTCATTTTTTGAAGAACCATGGCAGAAATCTCTTGCGGAGTATACAGCCTGCCATCTATATCTATACGAACGGTATTATTGTCACCCTTAGCTACTTTATAGCTCCAATGGCTTATTTCCTCTGTTACTTCATCAAAACGGCGGCCCATGAAACGCTTCACACTTGTAATAGTGTTTTGCGGGTTAGTGATGGCCTGGCGTTTTGCAGGGTCTCCTACCTTACGCTCACCATTCTTTAAGAACGCCACAACAGACGGTGTGGTTCTGCGGCCCTCATCATTTGCAATCACCACTGGCTCATTACCTTCCATTACCGCCACGCAGCTGTTGGTTGTACCTAAGTCAATACCAATTATTTTTCCCATTGATTTATGAATTTAATAGTTCACTACTGGTTCGCAATGATTATGCCGCCGGAGGAAAAGTGAAAATTTGTCAGCTCTGTTGCTTTGTGTAATAGGCACCTGGCTTTCAAGGCGCCCAAGCACATTAAATCGATTTTGGACACTCTACATCCATTACTATCCTGAACCTAACTTTGGCGGCCGGATTATAGTTTTGAGTTTTGAGTAAATAGCTTTTAAATGGCGATATGTGGCAGGAAGAGTAGCAGGTATCCACTCTTCTATTGTATGCTGATAATTATTTCTTTAGCGGGCAAGCAGTCGTTTGGGCAGGTAAACGAGCCGGCGAATACACCCGTCTATGACTACCTGTACAGGATGGCCCAAAAAGGTCTCATTGAATGGACAGATTATCAGCTCCCACTAGACAGAACTGCAATTACTTCAGCTTTGACTGAATTGGCTGATTCCGCAGCTGACTTAAGCAAAACCGAGTTAGCTGAGCTCAAATTTCACCTACAAGAGTACAGTTTTGATTCTAAACCGCCTGGAGAGGGACACGTGTTGTTCAAAAGAGATTCTTCAAACCGATTTAGAGCAGCCATGTACGAGAAGGGGGGAGTTAAAATTTTCCTTGATCCGATCACTGGCATCCAGCGTTTCATGAGTAGCGGAAAAAAGAATACACAATACTTTTCAGGAGTGAGAGTTGCAGGCTATTTTGGGAAGGGTTGGGGATTTAATTTTTTTTCAAAGATGTTACGGAAAAAGGTGACACTATCAATAGAAACAGGTCGTTCACTCCTGCTCAGGGGATTGTTTCTACCATATCAAACGAGCGGCTCATAAACTACAGCACCCTTGTGTACAACATCGGTTATAAATGGAAAAACGGTGCGGCTTCTATCGGACAGGATAACCTCCAGTATGGCTATGGTATTTCGGGGAACATCATCTTATCCGGGAAAGCACCTTCCTTCCCATATGTGAGGCTGGATTACCGCCCATGGAAGTGGCTACACTTCAATTATTTTCATGGGTGGCTCCATTCAAATATCATTGATTCCACGCGGTCTTATAACACTGGTTCGGGTGTAGTGGACAGCAGAAGAGATGTATACCGGCCAAAGTTCCTTGCAAGCCATGCAATTACTGTACACCCGATCAAAGGACTAGATATCTCGCTTGGTGAATCCGTGGTGTATGGCGACAACCTGAACATCGGCTATCTTATTCCTATAAGCCTCTTCAAAGCCTATGATCACTACATCAGCAGGTACAATATCAGGGCCGGCAATAACGCACAGTTTTTTGGATTTGTAAGCTCCAGAAATCATCTAAAGAACACTCATTTGTACGCGCAGCTTTTTATTGACGAAATAGCTATATCCAAGGTGCTGAACCGGCAATTGAGAAGGAACCAGTGGGGCTACACGATAGGACTGAATAGAACAGACCTGTTTCTCCATTATCTTACTGCAGGTGTTGAATATTCGAGAGTTAATCCATTTGTTTATAACAACCTTATACCAGCTGAGACCTATGAAAGCCATTCATACGTGTTGGGTGACTGGATGGGAAACAATGCAGACCGGCTGTTCTTTTTTCTTGATTATACACCAATACCCAGGCTTAAATTGAGGGCGTGGCACCAAACTGTGAGGAAGGGGGCTGCAGGAACTCTGGAGCAGCAGTATTTTCAATCGCCACAACCGCCATTCTTATTCGCCAGGTTGTTTGACTTAAGCGAAACCTCCGGCTCTGTATCATACGAGTGGATCAATAAGCTGCGAGTTTTTTTGCAAGCAGGCAGATCAACACTGAAGCCGTATAACGGCCGAAAAACATCAAACAAAAACTTTACTGTTGGTGTTAGCTATGGGTTATAACCGGCCATTATGTGAGAGCTGAATCCCACTCTTTCAAGTATTTTTGATAAGAATGCGGCACCACAAGTTCAGGGTTTTTATTCTTCTTCTTTTTACAACTTTGGCCGTTGTGTCGAGGGCGCAAATTGCTACTGCGCCGGCTGCACCGTCGTTGCCCGAATCGCAAATTCTGGTGCCTGTGCTCCTTGACCTGAAACCGATTTACGCACTTGCTGAGAAAAGCGTAGGTAAAGTCTTTACTTCGCCCAATTATCCGCATGATTGGATACAGGCGGATTGTGCCACCAGATACAAGTATCATTTCCGCCGTTCACCCTTGCAGATGAAGACCTCTGGCACCCGCATGACCTTATCGTTCATTGGCTACTACCAGATGGTTGGTTCAACCCGTGCTTGCGTAAAAGGCAGGGTTTTATCACCTTGGACACCCGCGTGCAGTTGCGGCTTTGAAGAAGGTGAAAGAAAAGTGGCAATAAGTTTCTCCAGTTACTTTGCAGTTACTCCTTCACACCAGGTGCAATTCAAAATCAATAGAAACGAGCCGAAAGCCTTAGACAAATGCACTGTTTGCTTTTGGGGCCAGGACATAACAACTCAGGTACTCGATGGATTGAAGACTGAACTCGATGCCGCCAAAAAATCGATACAAGATTCTTTTGGTATAATTAATACAAGACCTTACATGCAGCAAGCATGGAATAAGCTGAACGCAATTTACCTGGTGCCCGGCATTGGCTATTTATCACTACATCCTAAAAAGCTACACATGGAGAAAATTACTGCAACAAACGATTTGCTGAACATGAATATTGGCATCACGGCGACACCGGTCATCAGCTTCGAAAGACCGGCGGCTTTTAATTCGCAGGTACCGAACCTCTCCCCTTCGGGCAGAAATGGCGGCTTTTCCATCTTTCTTGATGCGCAGCTGAATTACGATTCGCTAACAAACGTGGTAAACGGGTATATGAAAGGCAAGCGCTTTGACATTAAAGAAGCAATGGTGAAAAAACACGTGGTGGTAAACAGCTGCCGGATAGCAGGGAACTCTTCTGGGCAGATGATTATAGAAGTCGACTTTTCAGGGTCACACAACGGTTTTGTAACCTTTGTAGGAAAACCTGTCTACAACCCACAGACCAAGAGCATTGAAATAGCGGGGTTGAACTACGACTTGCAGACTAAAGATTTCCTGCTAAAAACAGCGAAATGGCTATTCGACAAAAAAATAATCAGTGAACTTAAAAAATTTACTAACATCAACCTTACGAACTATTATGACACTGCTGCCAAAGCATTGACAGTGTGGCTAAATAAAGAGTGGGCTAAGGGGATCAAAAGCAGCGGCAATGTGGCTGATTTGAAGCTCGTAGACGTGAAGGCATTACCACAGCACCTATATATACAAACGGCTTGTACAGGGCAGTTAAGGTTGATGATAGATGACCTGATGGGATCATTTTAAATGCATCTCGAGTTTTTTTCGCTTAAACGAAAAATGTTTTTGTGATAAATAGCTGAACACTACAACAATAACAGTGGTCGCGATCATTGATGGCGTAGGATACCAGCCGAGCACTTCTACAAACAGCTTTAGAAAAAAATAGTTCAGGATAATGCATCCGATCGCCACCATAAAGTACCGGATAAGCTGAACTCTCCTTCTCAGGAACGAACCCTGAAACACCACGTACATACTAAGGTAAAAACCAACGGGAAAAGAGAAGCAAAAGCCTACAAGGAATGAGGCAATGTGTGGTGAAATAGCGATGCTGCCGATCCTTACAATCTGCTTTTCAAAAAGATAGTGGTAAGAAAGGTAGAATATCAGAATGGTGGTTAGTGTGTTACCACCACCACATGCTGCATAGCGATAGGTTTGTAATGGCATCACTTTCCTGAATAGCGGATAAAAAAAATCCACCACTGCAAGGATCACCTCTCTTACTTTGTTATGTATCGCTCTCATCGGCAACGAAAATATAAACGTTTTCGAAAGTTTTCTGCATGGTGGCGTTAATAGTTGCATGCAACGATGCCGCACACTTGAAGTGTTTAAGTAAATTGCGCCGCAAAGAGGTGTAATGAGTTTAGTTCAGGAGATAAAAAGAACAACGTCACAAGCAATAGAGCAGGTATATAAACTGCCTTCATTTGAAGATGAGATATTGGTGAACCAAACAAAGCCGGAATTTGTAGGCGATTACACCGTTGTATTGTTTTCGCTGGTGAAGCAATTAAAAATTGCCCCGGAGAAATTAGGAACTGAATTAGGCGAGTTTCTTATCAATCACCACAAAGAGCTTTTTACTTCCTTTAATGTCATCAAAGGTTTCCTGAACCTCACTATCTCCGACACCTCCTTTATAAATTTTCTTAGCGGCACGTTAGCCCATGGCGAAGTTGATTTAAAATCTTCATCGGCCAAAAATGTCGTAGTTGAATACTCATCGCCGAATACAAACAAGCCTTTGCATCTTGGTCACCTACGCAACATTTTCCTTGGCTGGAGCACTGCAGAAATATTAAAAGCCACCGGCAACAATGTATCAAAGACCTGTGTGGTAAATGATCGCGGTGTGCACATTTGCAAGAGCATGATAGCGTGGCAACTTTATGGCAATGGAGAAACTCCGGAAGCGAAGTCCATGAAGGGTGATCACTTTGTAGGCGAATATTACGTGCGGTTTAGCACTGAGCACAAAAAAGAAATGCAGCAACTTGTCGACTCTGGGGTAGACAAAGAACAGGCGGAAAGGAACGCACCCATCATGCAAAGGACGCAACAAATGCTTGTGGACTGGGAAAATGGAGTCCCGGAAGTGATTGGCCTTTGGGAAACAATGAATGGATGGGTGTATGAAGGATTCGAGCAGACCTACAAACGTATAGGTGCAGATTTTGACAAAACGTATTACGAAAGCAAAACCTACCTGCTGGGGAAAGAATTTGTAGAACTCGGAATTGAAAAGGGAATACTTTACAAAAAGGATGATGGCAGCACGTGGATCGACTTAACTGAAGAAGGCCTGGATGAAAAATTACTTTTAAGGAAGGATGGAACTTCGGTTTACATAACCCAGGACCTTGGTCTTGCCCAACAAAAATTCGACGACTTCTCTTTCGATCAGAGTCTTTATGTGATAGCCGACGAGCAGAACTATCATATGAAGGTGCTAAAGCTGATTTTGAAGAAGCTTGGAATGCCCTATGCAGACGGCATTTTTCACCTGAGCTACGGCATGGTAGAGCTACCGAGTGGCCGCATGAAAAGCCGCGAAGGAACGGTGGTAGACGCTGACGAAATCTTGAACGAAATGGAAAACGTTGCGGAAAAACACACGCAAGAGTCGGGCAAGGTAAAAGACTTTTCAAATGAAGAACTCAAACATTTATACCGCATCATTGGACTCGGAGCGCTGAAGTTCTTTTTGCTTCGTGTAGATCCAAAAAAAAGAATGGTGTTTAATCCGGAAGAGTCTATCGATTTCCACGGCTTTACAGGACCATTCATTCAATATACACACGCCAGAATTAAATCGATTTTGAGAAAGGAAGCCGTCAATATCGAAAAACCACTTGCACCCACTGAAGCACTTCTTCCCCTTGAGAAACAACTGCTGCTCATGCTTGAACAATATTCTACTGTAGTTAAAGAAGCTGCGCTTGAGTATAATCCATCAGTAATCGCCGTTTACGCTTTTTCTGTAGCAAAATCATACAACAGTTTCTATTCAGAGCATTCGGTATTGAATGCAGAAAGCGAAGAAAAGAAGCATTTACGTCTTCAAATTTGCAGGCTTACTGCTATGGTTATTCGTTCTGCTATGGGTTTGCTGGGTATTGAGGTGCCGGAGCGCATGTAACGCTCACAGGCCTGGCATTGATTTCTTTTGCTTGTTTTTGGCAAGACTTGGATCCATTTGTATGGCGCGGTCACAAATAGCAACCCCTTTCTCCTTCTCTCCTTTTCTCTGGTAGCTCAAGCCGATCATATACAGAGCTGAAGCATTTGACGTATCTATGGCCAGCACACGATCCCAGTACTCGATCGCTTCCGCATATCTCTGCGCATCATAACAAGCCTCTGCTATCATATTCAGTAAATTTAAATCACTGGGGCGGCGTTCCAGCACTTCAGCCAATATACTCAAGCCCTCCTTCACCTTTTTAGCATTCAAGTAGGCGATGCCAAGGTTTTCCAGGTATTCATTATCTCTTTTCAGACCTTTTTCTCCAGCTTCCAACATATACTTCAGCGAATTCTGGTCGTCGTGCATGCCGTAGTACATCAATGCCATCTCGTAGATCCAGCTGCTTTGATTCGGATCAATAGCCAGGGCTTTTTGAAAGTAAGTTACCGCTTGCTTATAATTCAACATGTCAGCATACGCTCGTGCTACCATGTATGGTATTTCAGCTCTTGCAGGTTCTTCTTTTGCTGCCGCATCTAAATACTTAATAGCTTCACCATAGTGCTCACGATCGTATTGTGCTTTGCCAATGTAGTAGTTTACCTTTTCCGTAGGATCTGCTTTCTTAAGAAGATCAGCATATTTAATTACCTCATCAAACTGCCGCATGTTAAATGACAGCAGCATAATTTGCTTGTATGTGGCCGCGGTGCCTTCACCCATTTTCTCGAGCTGCTGATATTTTTCCCTTGCTTGTGCGTAGCGTCTTGACTGGTTGTATGTGTCCGCCAATTCCTTTATAATCGCTTTATCATTTTTGTTGAAGGAGTACGCTTTCTCGATGTGCTTTAGGGCCTCATTCACACGCCCTTTATTTTTTTCTTCTATACTTTTATTAAGGTAAAAAGCAGCACTGTCAGACTGTGCCACCAGGTTGTAAGAAATGACAAGAATAGCGATCGTAAGCAACAGCTTATACATAGGATAATGTTTGAATAGTGTTTGTGAAGGTTATTCCCTCAAAATTAGCAGGTGGACAGCTTTAATCCAATACAGGTAGTTTACTGTTTTGGTAAAATTGCTGCGCACTAGGTGATTACTTTAGCACAATAGCAGCCAGGGGCGGAATGTTTACTATCAGGGCAAACTCGTCCGTCTGCTCATTGGCTTTTTCCTGCCGTATGAAAGGGTTGAATACAGTTCCACTTCCCCAATATTTTTCTGCGTCGCTGTTGAATATTTCTTGTGTGAATAGTTTACCTATCAAGTTAATCCGCCAATCGTACCTGGGTTCTGGCGTTAGATTCAGTATAATAAGAAGATCATTTTCCGGGTCTTTACCTTTCCGCCGGTATACAATCACACATTCTTCACGATGATTGAGGTCTACCCAGTCAAAACCATAGATGTTAAACTGATTTTCATACAATGCCGGTTGCTCTTTTAAGAGCTGGTTCAGATCCTTTACACAAAGCTGCAGCCCCTGGTGAGAAGCATGGTTTAAGAGATACCACTGCAGCTCCGTTTTATAATTCCATTCAGACGTTTGCCCGAACTCGTTTCCCATAAAAAGCAACCGCCCTCCAGGATGAGTCCACATGTAACTGTAAAGAGCTCTCAGGTTGGCGAATTTTTGCCAGTCATCACCCGGCATTTTATAAAGCATTGGCGACTTACCGTGTACTACTTCGTCGTGACTGAGGGGCAGCATAAAGTTTTCATCATAGAAATACATCATGCTGAATGAAAACTTGTTTTGGTGGTGCTGGCGAAAGAAAGGATCCAATTCAAAATAGTCAAGCGTATCATGCATCCATCCCATCATCCATTTCATTCCAAAACCAAGTCCACCCATAAAAGTGGGCTGCGACACACCCGGCCAATCTGTAGCTTCTTCAGCAATTGTTTGTGTATCTGGAAAATCCCGGTAAATGGTCTCGTTTAGATCTTTGATGAAGGCAATTGCTTCAATATTGCCATTGCCGCCAAATTCGTTAGGCTCCCATTGACCATGAGAACGGGAATAATCAAGTTTAAGAATAGATGAAACAGCATCCACCCGAATTCCATCAATATGAAAATGCTCGAACCAGAAGCGGGCGCTGCTGATAAGAAATGATTTTACTTCACCGCGCTTATAGTTGAAAATATAGCTGTTCCAATCAGGGTGAAAACCTTTGCGCATGTCGGCATACTCGTAAGTGTGCGTTCCATCGAACATATACAGGCCATGCGCATCGTAGGGAAAATGAGAAGGAACCCAATCCAAAATAACTCCTATACCCTCCTGGTGAAAACGATCAATCAGCAGCATCAGTCCTTCCGGCGATCCAAATCTTGAAGTAGCAGCAAAATATCCGGTGAGCTGATAACCCCAACTTCCATCGAACGGGTGCTCCATAACCGGCATCAGTTCTACATGGGTGAATCCCATTTCTTTTACATAGCCCACCAATCTTTCCGACAAAAACTCGTAGGAGTTGTAAGTTTCTTCATTGTTTGGATCAGGCCTCATCCAGCTGGCGAGGTGCACTTCATAAACGCTCCAGGGGGCGTCTAATCCGTTGTGTATTTTCCGCTTGCTCATCCACTCTTCGTCGTTCCACTCATAGTTAAATGTCCACGCAATGGAAGCAGTTTTGGGGCGCTGCTCCCAATAGTTTGCAAATGGATCTCCCTTTTCAGTTATCCTTTCCTCAAACCCGGTGATGTGATATTTATATATTTCTCCATTTTCTATTCCGGGGATAAAGCCTTCCCAAATACCGCTTTTATCCCAACGTGGATGCAAGGGATGCGATTGCGGGTTCCAATCGTTGAAGTTGCCGATGACGGACACTTTAGTTGCGTTGGGAGCCCACACAGTAAAATGATAGCCCTGCTTTCCTAATACTTCCAGGCGTTTTGATCCAAATTTTTTATACAGGGAATAATGTGTTCCATTTTGAAAAGTGCTGATGTCATCATCATAAAGAATAGAATAATTCCAGACCGACTTTGTAGAGTCGACGAAGTTTTGATCTTCATACCGTACACCGACGTTGTCCATATTATCATTGGATTTAATAATATTTTCACTTTTAGTATTCTGGTCGGGTGTGTTCAACATATTAAATTGTTGGGGATTTGTTCATCACGTGATCTGGCCTCTGGTAAAGTTAAGCTCACATTTAGTTTGCCTGATAGAATAATTTGGCCATTCACAATGAACTCGCAACCGCAAAACCACTGCAATGAGAAGAACATTATTAGCTCTTTTGATGATTAGTCCTGCGCTATGTTTTAGTCAAGTGGCTGTGCGGGGTACGCTAATGGATACTTTGGAAAAAAAGCCACTGCAACACGCTGTCATATCACTCCTCAACAAATCAGACTCAACATTACTTCAGTTCTCCAGATCGAACCAAAAAGGAGAATTTGTTCTTTCAAAACTGGATTCCGGATCCTACGTTTTACTTATTTCTTTTCCAAAGTTTGCAGACTTTGTCGAAGACTTGAAAGTAAAAAATGACAATGTTGATCTTGGGACGATTGCTTTAACACCGAAAGCTCAATTGCTCAAAGAAGTTATCGTAAAGGGCAACACAGCCATAAGAATCAAGGGAGACACGACGGAGTTTACTGCAGATAGCTTTGCCGTTAGGGAAGGCGCTACTGTAGAAGAATTATTGAGAAAACTTCCCGGATTTCAGGTAAACAGTAAGGGTGAAATAACAGCGCAAGGTAAACGGGTGGAGAAAGTGCTCGTTGACGGCGAAGAATTTTTCGGCGACGATCCCACCATGGCAACTCAAAACATCAATGCTAAAGCAGTAGACAAGGTGCAGCTATACGATACCAAATCCGAACAACAGAACCTCACTGGAATTTCGACCGGCTCAGAAGGAAAAACATTGAACATAAAACTAAAAGAAGATAAGAAGAAGGGTGCGTTTGGCAAGGTGAATGCCGGAACCGACTTCAAGGACTATCACGACGCAAAAGCGTTGTATAATAAGTTTGTTGGGAAAAGAAAGGTTTCTCTTTATGGTACAAAAAGTAATATCACCACGGGCAGTTTAAATTGGGATGACCGGCGAAAGATGGGCATTGAAAATGACGTGGAGTACGACGAACTTGCCGGTTATTACTACAGCTTTGGTGAGTACGATGAGTTTGAAAACTGGGGCTTTCGCGGACTTCCTAATTCTTATACAGCAGGGGGGTTGTTCATTAACAAATGGAACGAAGACAAACATACACTCAACACTTCTTACAGGTTGAATCAGCTGCAGGCCGACAATATTACTTCTACCTACACACAAAATATCCTACCTACAACTGTCAACTATCGCAACAAGTTTAGCAATAGCATTGGCATCAACCTGCAACACGCAATCAATGGCAAATATGAGTGGAAGGTTGACTCACTAGCATCATTCAAGTTCACTACCGCGGGGTCTTACAAAACCACTGACCTGGATGCTTCGGTCACCAGTGAGTTTCTAAACAGTAACAACGAATTTATCAACAGAAGTGTACAGGAAAGAGATAACCTTTCCACAAAAGCTAAGATTGAAAATCAACTTGTATACAAGCAGCTATTTAAAAAGAAAAATCGACAGTTACTTACCACCCTTCGATTCGGCATAGTAGACGATGAACAGGAGGGTTACAACAATACGCAAGTGAACTTCTACAGGAACGGAATTATCGACTCTATGGCGGTGATCGATCAACTTCGCAATTTCGATGGAACGTCAAACACGTATGGAGGAAAAATCGCCTTCAGTGAACCAATCACCGCAAAATGGAACCTAATTGTAGATTATTCACACAACCGAAATGATGCATCGTCCTACAGGAACACCTACAGGAAAAGCAATAATGGCAAGTACGAAAGCCTGGATCCGTTGTTCAGCAACAACTTCGATTTGCAGGCTCAATCAAATGGCAGCTCCGCAACTATCCGGATGGTTGACACAAAATTGAAAATGGCATTTGGTACAGGAGTCTCTTCTATAAAATTGAAGCTAATGGACGTGAACACGAGGGTTCGAAATCAGTACGATTTTCTAAATCTTACGCCCCAGGCTCAGCTTGCATACACCTTTAAACCACAAACAACACTTTCGGTTACTTACAGGGGCACTACACGACAACCTGGGATAGACCAATTGCAACCGCTGCGCAATAACGAAGACCCATTACACGAGTTTATTGGAAACCCTGATTTAAAGGTTGGGTTTAACCATGACATCAGCATGTTTTTCAATCAGTATAAAGTATTAAGCAGCAGAGGCATTTTTGCGAATATGCACTATCAGATTATGAACAACGATATCTCTAATCTTACCATTATTGATACTGTCAGGGGTAAACAAGTGTATACTCCGGTGAATGTAAACGGTAATACAAGCTGGAATTTTTGGACTAGCTGGAACAGGTGGAGAGGTCAGAAAAAATTTAACTACAGCATCAACATCAATGGAAATGGTGGTAGTAGAAACAACTTCGTTCAGCAAAAAGACGCCGTAGTAAAAAACCTGACTACTCATTCTACAATCAACCTTGGTCTTTCGCTGGGGTATCATGAAGAAGAGAAAAAAAACTTTGACTTCCGCCCTAAAATTGGTTACACCACCACCAAATCTTCTATACAACGAAATTTCAACAACAATTTTTTCAGTTATGGTGGTGAACTCAGCGGATTTATTATGCTACCCTATAAGCTGGAATTAAGTTCTTACGTAAATGCAGATCTACGTCAAAAACTGCCGAATTTTCCTGCGAACATGAATATCATTACGTGGAATGCAAGTATTGCAAAGAAGGTGATGAAAAAGAAAGAGGGAAAGATAATTTTTGAAGCAAATGATATATTAAATCAAAACAAAGGCATCAACAGAATAGTCAACAGCAATTTTGTTCAGGAGGATCGTTTTCAACGAATAAGCCGCTACTTCCTGTTGCGATTTGAATGGACGTTCAATAAAATGCCTAGCGAAACAAAATAGATATGAAA
>DASQNW010000468.1:0-2119 GCA_035644775.1 Chitinophagaceae bacterium
TACTATCCTTTCCAAACACAATGTTGTTCAACTTTTCAGTAAATGTGCCCCACTCATCTACGCACTGTAACTTTTTAACTCCTAGAAGCCTGGCGAGCCGAAATCCAATTTGTTCTTCCTCTGTTCTATTGAGCTTGTAATTTCCTAACAGATAGCTATTGTAAATAGAATCGGTATAATGTTGCCTCGATGGTTGCCGCTCGATGACAATAATTGTTGGTTTGAATCTTGAAATCTTGCTAACAATGCTTTCTATTTCCTTTTGATACTTTGGTTCAAATACATCGATTTGGTCGTTTTTACCCGTTTGAGTTGCATCTAGATTAGGGAAATTAAAATGGAATGTGCCTAATGTCATGACCTCGGTTTTCGAAGATTGTCCAAGAACTACTATAGAAAAAAAAGTCAAAAGGAAAGTAGAAGTCAATTTCATAATCATTACTGCCTGACGGTTATAATTAAGATTTTGTTACACACAGTGGTATTATTGCAGCCAGCGGGAAACGGCTTTAGGCAGCATGGGTATTTGAAAAACATCTCCATGGCCATTCTTCTGTTTTTGAAAACAGGTATAAAGTACAAAACTTTTGCAAAAGCCCATATTGCTTGAAACACAAGTTGTACGCTGCTGGCAGCTAGTTCAGATAACGCATTTAGAAAGTAACACCAAAACTGAGATAGCCTCCTGGAACTACTTTGTTGTTGATGAAGCCAGGTGCAAGTCCGCCTCTAAATACTGTTTTATTTCCATACTTACGATAACCAAGGTTTGCGCTGGGATATAGCGTCTTAGTTGAATAGTTCGGATAAACAAAAATGGAGGCGAAACCTTTTTGGTCATCACTTACTTCATCTACTATCAGGTACTGTATATCTAAGCCCAGTTCAAAGAAACGGTTTTTATTTCCAATAAGGTGATAACCACCGCCGCCAACGGATATAACAGTCAGGTACATTCCAAGGTTAGATCCTGCACCAACACGAAAGCCAAAATTCTTTGATGCAAGTTTATGATCAAAGTTCAAGTTGTAGATAAGTCCTGTCTTACCTAATTCAAATGACACAGCATTCAGGCCTGGTTTGTCACTTGATTGTGCATTGCAAAGTGTTACACTGATGAGAATTGCACAAATAGCAGTTAGTAGGGATTTCATGATTGCAATTTGATAGGCTTTCCTAAAGTAGCGTACAACGGGAAAGGTGTTGCTGTCAGTATGGGCATTTGAAAAACTACCGCTTTAATCATATCATGTTGATAAATAAAGACAGTAAGCTGAAAACATATTCTTTTGCCCGTGTTGCAGCAACCCAATGTTAGCGGTCCATTGTCTTTTTTATTAAAATCTTTTTCAATGAATTTTGTTAGGTGGATTTGGGCTTGAGAAAACGGTTAACCTTCAGCCAGTGCATGAAAGCATCGAACCAGCGATTACTCGTTCTGTCGGGATTTCCAAGGCCGAAACCATGGCCACCGTTCTGGTAGAGGTGAAACTCGACAGGTATACCCGCTTTGTACCAAGAATCGATCACACCAAACTGACCCCGGAAAAGAAAATCGTCCGTGGCGATAACATTAAACATCGGAGGAGCGTTCTTTGGCACCTCCACCGTGCCCATTCCGCCATAAATAGGACCGATGAAAGCCAGTTTCATAGTCTTTGAGTGAAGTGTCGAATGCATCGTTAAACCGGCACCAGCCGAAAAGCCTATCATGCCTATCCTGTTCGTATCAACACCCCACTCTTTGGCGCGCTTCAGAATCATGGCGTAGGCAGCCTCTGCATCCTCTAACTGATTCGACAGATCCATCGGTGGTAGACTTGGCAGTATCGCACTTTTCGAAGTGTCGGAAGACACGGCTGGTGCCGGGCGGGGGCGATTCATCCAGGCCTTAAATTCGTCGAGCGATTCGGGAGTCGGGTGAAGCCGGTACTTTAGCACAAAGGCGGCAATTCCTTGCTCTGCGAGTGCCGTTGCAACTTCCCAGCCCTCGTTGCCCATAGAAAGCCACCTGAAACCGCCGCCAGGCGCTACGATCACTGCTGCGCCATTTGCCTTGCCCGGTTTTGGAAGAAAGGGGGTAAGGGTGGCCGTGGTAATGTTCCGCGCCATAGGGTCG
>DASQNW010000469.1:0-7513 GCA_035644775.1 Chitinophagaceae bacterium
AATAGGAATTCTCATGTTTGCACAGCAGCAACCCAAAAAAAAACACCGCGTTAATCCTTCCACCAAACCCTATTTAGACGTCACGTGATGTTTCTACTTCAAGCCACCAATACTTCAGGCATATCATCTGTACTCTTCCTCGGCACCCTTGGCATGCTAGCGCTGACGATTGGCCTTATCATGTTCATCATCTTTCATCAGCGGAAAGTGATCCGCTACCAGATGAAGCTGCAGCACATGGAGCAGGAGCAGCAAAAGATACTTCTGAAAGCATCTATTCACCTGCAGGAAGAAGAGCGGCAACGTATAGCAGCCGACCTGCACGACGACGCCGGACCACTACTCGCTACGGCGCGTTTATACCTGAACGAAAACCTGGTGAATCTCGATAAGGCTACACAACTACAATCAATATTCCAGGCACGACAAATTCTTGATGATACCATACAATTGATCCGGAACATCAGCCATAGCCTGATGCCGCCAACGCTAAAGAACTTTGGATTGGAATCAGCTATCAATGACATGGCGCAAAAAATCAGTGGGTCGGGTACCATAAACGCCAGCAGCCGCTTCCATGATTATAAAGAAAGGCTGAAACAGGAAAAAGAGATGATCGTTTACCGCATTGTGCAGGAGCTTATCAACAACATACTGAAACACAGTAACGCCAGCTTTATACATATTACACAGAACATGCACGGCAATGACTTTATACTTCGTTTGCACCATGATGGAAGAGGCATTGTTCAGGCAGACTTCGAAAAACTGAATAAAAGTAATATTGGCCTCGGATTGAAAAACATCAGCAGTCGTCTTAAGGTAGCACAGGGATCCATTCTGTTTGAAAAAGACAGTTCTCAAACCTACTACAAGGTCACTATAGAGGTGCCGAAAGACGACGAAGCATACGAAGGGTAACCAGATTAATATCGCTATTTTAGCAACAGAGGCAAGTCGTTTATATGCAAGTAATCAAGGTTGCAATCGCTGATGATCACAAAATATTTCGAAAGGGCGTTGTCTTGTCCTTGAGACCCTTTACCAATATAAAATTTGTTTTGGAGGCTGAGCACGGTGAAGAACTATTGGCCAATCTCCCGGTGGCTGAGCCAGACGTGGTATTGATGGACCTGCGCATGCCTCAGAAGGATGGGATAGAAACGACAAAAGTATTAAGCCAAAAGTTTCCTCACATTCACGTGATTGTCCTGAGCATGTACGAAGATGAAAAGTTCGTTTACCACCTGATGGAAAATGGAGCACACGGGTATTTGCTAAAAAACGCAGAGCCGCAAGAGATAAGACGTGCAATTATAGATGTACATGAGAAAGGGTATTACTTAAATAACTTCGTGAACCGCATTTTGCTGAAGAAGTCCCATTCGCGACAAAAGGTAGTGCCCTCGCTCTCAAAAGAGATCACACTTTCCGAACGTGAAAAGGAAGTACTAAAACTGATCTGCATGGAATTTACCGCACATGAAATAGCTCAAAAGATGCAGGTAAGTGCCCGCACTATCGAAGCAGTGAAGGATAAATTAATGGAAAGGTTTGGGAGCAAAAACACGGCAGGCCTGGTATTTTTTGCTGTAAAAAATAATCTCGTAGATTAAAAGGCAGCTATTCTACGCCTGTCATCTCTGGAACTTCACCCTCAACAATCAAATTGCCGGCAGTTTTCTGAAGAATCTCCTCAACAGTAACACCAGGAGCTCTTTCCAAAAGCTTAAATCCGGTAACCGACACTTCCAGCACTGCCAAGTCTGTTACAATCTTCTGCACACACCGCACACCAGTCAGCGGTAGTGAACATTCCGGCAATAGCTTTGATGCACCTTTTGGGTTGGTATGCATCATGGCAACAATGATGTTTCTGGCACTTGCCACCAGGTCCATGGCACCGCCCATACCTTTCACCATCTTTCCGGGAATCTTCCAATTGGCGATGTCACCTGTTTGGCTTACCTCCATGGCACCTAACACAGTAAGATCGATTTTACCCGCCCTGATCATCCCAAAACTTTCTGCACTGTCGAAAAAGGCTCCGCCAGGCAGTATAGTCACTGTTTCCTTGCCAGCATTGATTAGATCTGCATCAACTGTTTCCTCGGATGGATAGGGCCCCATGCCTAACATTCCATTCTCGCTTTGCAGCATGATAAACATACCCTCGGGAATGTAGTTAGCCACCAGGGTAGGTATACCTATTCCAAGGTTCACATACATGCCGTCTCTTAACTCTTGCGCAATTCGCTTAGCAATGCCAAATTTATCCAGGGCCATAAACTCAATGATTTAATTAGAAACCTTCAAGTAAAACTAGGCTACTGTACTATTTCGCTCTGGTTCAGACGAACTGTTCTTCGTTCAATTCTTTTCTGATAGTTTACTCCTTTGAAGATCCTGTGAATATATATGCCAGGCACATGCACCTCGTCCGGGTCAATATCACCAGGCTCTACAAGTTCTTCTACCTCTGCCACTGTAACATTGCCTGCCTTCGCCATAGAAGTAGAGAAATTTCTTGTGGTTTTTCTAAATACAAGGTTTCCGTATCGATCGCCCTTCCAGGCTTTTACAATTGCAAAGTCTGCATGCAATGCATGCTCCATCAGGTACTCTTTACCATTAAAACTCCTCACCTCTTTACCTTCCGCGATCTCGGTGCCAACTCCTGCCGGCGTAAAAAATGCAGGTATTCCCATCCCAGCCATTTGAATTCTTGTTGCAAGAGTGCCTTGTGGCACAAGATCCACCTGCAATTCACCACTCAACAACTGGCGTTCAAACTCCGCATTTTCACCTACATAGGAGCTAATCATTTTTCTTATTTGCCGTTGATGCAGCAGCAGCCCTAAACCAAAATCATCAACGCCTGCGTTGTTCGAAATACATGTTAAGTTTTTCGTTCCCTTTTCAGCTAATGCTGCTATACAATTCTCAGGAATACCACAAAGACCAAATCCCCCCAACATCAGGACAGCATTATCCTGAACATCATAAAGGGCTTCTGACGCATTTGCAAAAACTTTTTTCATAGTTAATAGGCTCTTATACGCTTTAAAGAATCGGGCATAGCACCACCCGAAGTTCTCTTTGCTTCATTAAACATTGAATCCAAAACAATTTTGAGCTTGTCGGGATTGTTCTGGTAGTACTTGAGACTCATTTGAAAATCATCTTTTGTGACCTTATGTATCTGCAACACTTTTTGGTAAAGGTTGGTACGACTTTGCTTCTGCAGTGCAGTGGTGTCGGCAATTGATTGCTGGTTGGCGTATTCATCCGCCCGCATCATATCTAAGAAAACCTGCTCCATTTTGGCAGGCTGTAAAATCGCTTTAGGAACTACACGATCCTGCTGACAAGATAAGAGGCTGGCCAGTAGGAACACATAAGTAACCCTCATCGCAACTCTTTGTATGCCGCTGCATTGGTGAGATCTAATTTCACAAGCATTTCCCTGGCTTGAGCTTTCATATCGTTGGGTGCCCGGCTGAATATTTTTACCAGCTCTGCACTTTTACCCTGAAAGAAAAACTGCATCACCATAGAATTAGGAAACTCCTGGTTTAGATTAGTGAGATACGTTAAAGCAGAAAGCACGCCCTGTCGTCCGTTAATCTCACTTTCAAAGAACTGATCCAAGCCTTTTCTGTAGTAAGAATAAATAGCATCATGTACCAATGTAAACCGGTTATCCATCAGGTTTTCAACAAGCCTGAACCTGTTGCGAATGCCATCGAAAGTTTTCCATCCAGAGATGGAGCTTCCTTCTGGTGCATTGTTCACTATATTTTGCGCCTTCTGGAAGTACGGGTCACCGCCCCTAGGGGAAAATGAATCATAATCAAGCCCTATTATCAGGTTTACGTAATAAGCTAAGAGAGCGGGCAGGTTAGCGGCAACAGGATCATTTCCCTGCACTCGGTTTTCGTTGAACTCTATGGGTTGAAATTCCACATACCTGAAGCTAACATCGTTGTCTGCAAAATTTATTAGTGGAGACTCGTAAGCAGCATTGTATACCGGCCGCGCCGCTTGCACCGTCAGTGATCCTTTATAGATGTTATCGCCAAACTCCTGATCTATCGTGAGCATGAAATTGCACCTGATTTTTTCGTTTGGTTGAAAATTATCTTTCGTCCACTTACGGTTATTTAAAAAGTTGGTGAGTGCAGTTTGCAAAGTTTGAAATACCTTCTTGTCTACCTTGTTGCTTACCTTGTTAGCATTGATTGTGATCCTGGCCTGTAACTCCTGAGCCTGGCCATTTTGAACTGCTACTGTAAAAATCAATATGAGAATAACGTTTTTCATTGTAATGATTCAATGATAGCATCAACGATGTCTACCGCAACCAACTCCTTGTGTTTGGTGCCAAAGCTTAGTTTTTCACCTGTCTTTCTCAGGATGGTTATTTTGTTTGTGTCTTTACCAAAGCCCGCTCCATCATCGTTCAACGAGTTCAACACAATCATGTCTGCGTTTTTCTTCTGCAACTTGGACAATGCATTTACTTCTTCGTTGCTCGTTTCAAGCGCAAACCCGACCAGGTACTGATCCGGTCTTTTCATTTGTCCTAAAGCTGCTAAAACATCTTTTGTTTGGGTGAGTGGGAGCTCCAGGTGGATGTCTGCTTTCTTTATTTTTTCCTCTGCCACGACTGCTGGAGTATAGTCAGCTACTGCTGCGGCCATCACGGCAATATCATAATCTCCTGCCCGCTGTATACAATGCTCGTACATGTCTTCCGCAGTGTTCACCTGCACAAAGCGTATTTCACCTGTTGGTCTTTTTAAAGAAACCGGGCCCGAAATAAGTATCACCTCCGCACCCCGCTTCAATAGTTCTTCAGCAATAGCATAGCCCATTTTGCCCGAAGAATGGTTTCCTATAAAACGTACCGGATCGATAGGTTCGTATGTTGGTCCCGCTGTAACAAGGGCTTTTTTTCCAATCAGGTTCGTCTTTTTTGAAAATCTTTCCTCAATGTACCGGATAATCGTGAATGGCTCCGCCATTCTGCCTTCGCCTGTTAAACCACTGGCGAGTTCTCCATACTGGACCGGGATTAATTTGCAACCGTCCGCCAAGATCTTATCGAGATTACGTTTAGTAGCCGGATGGAGCCACATGTCTTCGTCCATAGCAGGTGCTACGGCTACCGGGCAAGTGGCAGAAAGATACACTGCAAGCAATAAGTTGTCGCAGGCGCCATTCGCCATTTTACTGAGAGTATTGCAGCTTAAGGGAGCTATAACCATTATGTCTGCCCATCGGCCAAGCATTACATGGTTGGCCCACGCCTCCTCATGGAACAGCTCTGTCAATACCGTGTTCTTGGTTAGCGTTGATAATGTAAGTGGTGTTACAAAGTCCGTAGCAGATGGTGTCATAATCACCTTTACTTCTGCTCCAGATTGCACCAACTGCCTTACTAATAAGATGGTTTTATAAGCAGCAATGCTCCCGGTGATTCCGATAAGAATTCTTTTGCCCGCCAACATGGAACACAAAATAATATTAAAAAAGAAAATGCGACCCATAAGGATCGCATGCACTTTTATTCGCTAGTTAGGCTATTGAAACAAATCATCTTCGTTCTTCCGGAAGTAGATCTTATCTTCCATAAACTCCTGCGACGCCAGGAGAGCCGGATTGGGCATCCGCTCGTAAGCTTTCGAAATCTCTATCTGCTCTTTATTCTCATGTATCTCTTCTAAGCTATCGGTATGGCTTGCAAACTCTTCAAGCTTGTTGTGCAATTCTTCTTTGATAGATATATTGATCTGGTTAGCCCGCTTTGCTATCACAGCTATCGACTGGTATAAATTGCCGGTTTTCTCTTTCAAATCGTTCAAGTTGCGGGTTTCCACATTATTACCGGTGGTGCTACTATGTTGTCGTCTTAGACGGCTCATTTTCTATAATTTTTATATTGTTTTGAGAAAGATTTAGATAATGCTCTACTTCCTTAGACAAAGGGCTCTGCGGAAAACGGTCTGAAAAGTCATTGCACTCCTCGATCACCTTCTCAAACCTTTCTGCCTTCTTTTCCTCTACACTCATCTCAGCAAAGCGAAAGTACGACTTAATAGACATTAGTTTGTATTCATCTGATTTGTCAGATTCGGGGTAGGTGTTTAGGAGGGAGCTAAACGAAACTGCCGCGGCTCTGAACTGACCAATATCGAAATAGAGTTGCGCTGCTTTGTGGTCTTTGATTTCCAGCTTTTTCCTCAGGTTATCTATAATGTCATTGGCTTCTTTGATACGTGGCGAACCAGGATGCGTATTAATAAACGTCTGCATCATCCCTATGGTCTTCTGTGTATTACTTTGATCCAGCTCCGCCTTCGGAGACCTCTTATAGAACGTATACGCCCTCATATATTCTACCTCTTCTGCCCTGGTGCTATTAGGAAATACCTCCAAATAGGTTTTAAACAAATTTTCTGCGTTGAGGTAGTCGTTCTGGTAGTAAGCGCTATATGCGTATTTATAGTAAATGTCTTCAAACTCCGGCCGACCTTTGAAAAACGGCATCACATCTTCATACAGCTGTTGAGCATAGGTATACTTCTTCTTTGCATAATACTGTTCTGCAATCCGGAGCTTATATTCAGCATCAGGACTCTTCAAAACCTTTGTAATTCCGCGGCAATTAACCAGCATTAGAGAAATAAAAGCAAGTAGGAGAAAACGCATAAAGGAGCGCAAAGTTATACAGTTTGAGCAAATATTCTCAAAATCTGCCAGATACCACCCGCTGCGCCGTTAAGATTAACCTAAAGAAAAAACCCTCCATAGGGAGGGTTTTTAGTATCAACTGTTGTTATACTTATCTTCTAAGATTAGGATGCGGTGCCGGAACATTGTTTGGTCCTTCTTCACCGGTAGCAGCTGCTCTTAAATCTACCGTATTGCAATCACCACCTTCCTGGCCATAGTTGAAGATGAAGCGATCAGCGCTTATACCTTCACGCTCAACAAAGTAATTGATTACAGCATTCACTCTATCCCAGCTTCTTTGCTGTTGTGATTTGTTAGATGCACAATACCCGATTACTACCACACGGCACTCAGGATTTTGGCGAATGCGGGCCGCTACGCTTGCAAGCAGTGTTCTTGCATCGTTATTCAGTGCAATACCATTTCCAGAGAATGTAACGCTTGGCAAAGTACCCAGATTATTTACACATGCATCAGCACCACCGGTGCCACAACCTTCTGGACAAGGGCATTTACCTACACCATCTGCATCTACAGGCTGGCAATATGTTGGAGTCACTAGTTCTTTATCACGACAATCTGGAACACCATCACCGTCTGTATCGCGGCTTACACCATGTGTATCAACAGGGCAACCTTGAGGAGTTTGCTCCTGATCGAACTGGTCAGTAACGCCATCTCCATCAGCATCAGGCAAAACTGGCTTTGGCAAACGCATTAAGCGAGGATTTCTGATTTCGCTGTAAGCATAATCCAACGGATTCAGCCAGTACAG
>DASQNW010000470.1:0-3858 GCA_035644775.1 Chitinophagaceae bacterium
GCTGTGCGGTAGCAGGTGTTCCACCTTTCAGCGGTGCGCCTACGGCTACACTGCAATCATGACCCGGCTGCCCGTGAGGCGGATTCACGCCTGCTGCGCCGGTGCTGCTGCCCTGTGGCAGGGTTGCGGTATTGCCGGGTGATGCTGGTGTTGATGTGGCGGGTTGTGTAACAACTGACTTTGTGTCGCTGGCGGTTCCGGTATTGCCAGCGTTGTCTTTACAGGCAACAACACTGCAAAGTACGGCAGCGCTAAAAATGAGTTTTTTCATGTGTTATAGCTATATATAGTGAGTGTAAGGTAGACAAATAAAAAAATAAAAGAATAATTCAGGTCATTGTTTATGATTTATTTGCCTTTAGCCATTGTTCAAACGACATTTCAAAACGGATTTCATCCTGCCCGTATGGCCCGGTTTCCCGCCAGCCTTGTTTGTGATAAAAGGTCATTGCTCTTGTGTCCAACCCGGTACTGAGCCAGATCGGCTGGTCGGTTTGTTGAAAATACCAGTCCATCATCAAGCGTTGCACTTCTTTCCCAATACCTTGTCCCTCGAATGCGGGCAATAAAAAAAGTGCCCATACATTGTGCTCTAGCAGATCAACAATGGCAAAGCCTACAATAATACCGTTATGTTCACAGACCCAGCCTTTTCCTCTTTGTATAAGATATAACTCGTAGTCAGCAAGGGTTACTTTAGATGGGTCGGACAACCTGTTTTCCTGTACAGCACATCTTACAATATGCATGGCAGGTATATCACTGCAATGGGCTTCGCGATAGTTCAAAGTTTTGTTCATGATAGGAAACAACACAAAGTAAGAACCTGATCCTTAGAATACAAGCACTAAGCTCTTCTGTTGCAAAACTTATTTCAAGCGTGTATTTACTGGCACATTTTTTTAAGCATTCATTTGTTCAGACAATTCGTTCCCCAAGTATAAAATAACAGGAAAAACAGTTCGGCTTTCATAAACAATCGTCCGATCGGAAAAGGTATTTATTTCAGAATCATAAAAAAGTGGCTTATGCTAGCAATGAATTACAGGGGACCGCAGCGTGTCCGGATTGACAGTAAACCGATGCCGGAGATTAAGCATCCGCAAGATGCTATTATCCGCGTCACCCGCTCCTGCATTTGTGGGTCGGATTTGCATTTGTATAATGGAAATGTGCCGGATACAAGAGTGGGCATGACCTTCGGGCATGAGTTCATTGGTATCGTGGAAGAAATTGGTTCAGAAGTGCAAAAACTGAAAGTGGGTGATCATGTATTGGTGCCCTTCAACATCGCCTGCGGTACTTGTGCTTTCTGTAAGCAGGGTTTGTTTGGCAATTGCCACGAGTCTAACTCGCAAGCAACAGCGGTTGGAGCTATTTATGGATATTCGCATACAGGTGGAGGTTATGATGGCGGACAGGCTGAGTATGTGCGGGTACCTTATGCCGATGTGGGTCCTACCAAAATCCCTGAAGGCATGGACCCCGATGATGCAGTGATGCTGACCGACGTGGTGCCAACAGGTTACCAGGCAGCTGAAATGGGTGGTATTCAGAAAGGTGATACCGTGGTGGTATTTGGTGCCGGTCCTGTGGGAATCATGGCAGCAAGATGTGCCTGGCTCTTTGGTGCCGGCCGCGTGATCGTCATTGATCATATTGAATACCGGTTAGAATTTGTACGCAATTACGCAAAATGCGAAGCGTACAATTTTGAGTCACTCGGCGATCCGGTGCTATTCCTTAAAAAAACAACTGATTCTTTAGGTGCTGATGTGTGTATAGATGCTGTGGGAGCAGAAGCAGCAGGTAGTGCCATGCAAACTATCACAGGGCGTAAACTCTTGTTGCAAGCAGGTTCAGCTACCGCGCTGCATTGGGCCATCAATTCCGTAAAGAAAGGAGGTATCGTTTCGATTGTAGGTGTATACGGTCCAACAGATAACCTGGTGCCAATAGGAAATGTGGTGAACAAAGGAATTACGATCAGGGCCAACCAGGCATCTGTAAAGCGTTTGCTGCCGCGCCTGTTTGAGCACGTACAAAATGGCATTCTTGATCCGAAAGCATTGCTGACACATAAAATACCGCTGGAAGAGATCGCTGATGGCTACCGTATTTTTTCAGATAAATTAGATAATTGTATTAAACCTGTGCTGATTCCGCCTTCAGCCAGGGTATAAAACCTATTCATTATGGAAAAGAATATCGATTTCGAAAATAAAAGAGGTACGGAACGTACAGACATTCCTGGTTGGGGCATTGACGCCGATCCGGAGAATGACCCTACCTATCCCATGAAGCAGCGTACCAACGAAGAGCATGAAGGGTATAGCTGGGACCGGCCTACACAACAGTCGGTAGATGTGGAGATATTACATTCGAATGAGCGGCCTAATGTAACAGCAGTGTTTGGCACCTCAACCCCTCCAAGTGGGCTGAGTGGCGCTATTCGCCGGTTTGCTTTCAAGCACAGCGAAAATGAATATTCACACTGGCTGCCATTGTTACTGGCAGACAGGGTAAATGTGGTAGAAGGAATTATTGATGACCTGAAAAAAGGTTATGTGCCCAACATCTTTGCAGAAAAAGGTCTGAAAGCCGAATGGAAACACAATCCGCAGGGATTGGTGAAAAGAGTGGTGATCACGGCTGCCGTCACTTATGGAATTTACAGGTGGCTTTCTAGCAGCGATAAGAAAAGCAAATAATTCTTATCAAAAAGATTGAATAATAAGGGAACCTCAATTGGCAGGAGAGGTTCCCTTATCTTATTATTTGATCCTTACAAGGCTCTTCTTTAAATCTTGCGGAACACTGTCGATGTCCATTATTTTGAGGGTTGGTTCCACTTGAGAGGTAGCAGCTTTGTTAAGTATCTCGTTTATATTATCAGAGTACATGTCAATTTTCCACATAGCACCACTGGCCGGATCTACGATAAGTAAACCGATGACCCCGCCAAACACTACATTACCAAAATACCAGCCATTCAGTTTAAAGGTTACCGGAATGATCTTTTCTTCGTAGCCTGGTGCACTAAGCCTTACCTGGTATTCAGCCCTTGAAAAGAATCCAGCTCCAGATTTCAAACGTACTGCTGTTGGACTTTGTCCTTTGAAAATTTCCTTGCCTTTCTTATCAGTAATGCTTACCCGGGCACCTTCAGGTCTGGTTTCAATCGAAACGGGATAAGCGCTCTTACTAACGATCGTGGCACAATTGGAAAATAGGATGGGAATAGAGAATAACAGTAAGCCTGCTTTTGCAAAATGCTTGTTCATAAGATTGGTTGATGGCTGTATACCAAACAGCCGTTTAAAGTTAGTTTATGGTATTTTCGACAGGAAGATATAACAACCATAAATGGATTGCAAGCCAGAGGTGAAATAAAAGACATGTCAGGAAATCAGCGACTTAGTAAAAAGAGTAAATGTGGAATCCAACTATGTTTATTGCAATGATGTACCCCTTATTATTGACCAGCAGGTTGTCCGGATGCGTGTATAAAAAGGTGTGTTCGCTGAATTTTTTCACTTTAACCACCAATTGTTGTCAAGACCCAGCACCAATCATACGCTTTTATTTTTTCATCTACGCTATCGAAATACATCAGTCCTCTGTACAAAGGGTATTATAGGCGAACACCATCATCGTTTGTCCGTTAACCTGGATATCATTCTGGAATTGAAAGCCCAGCTTTTCCAGGAGCCGGATAGAGCGGGTGTTGTCGGGCAATGTTGTGGCCAGTACTGTGGCATGCTGCGGGTCAGTTGTAACGGCAGTCAAAACGGCTTGGGTGGCTTCAAATGCGTAACCTTTGTTCTTGCATTGTGGCAGGAAAGCAAAGCCAATATC
>DASQNW010000471.1:0-7037 GCA_035644775.1 Chitinophagaceae bacterium
AATGCGAGACCTTTTTCATAATGGACGACTGAATTATTTAGAACGATTCTTTCTTCTGCATTCGAAAGAGTTTTTCTTTGAACTTTTCTTGTCCACATTGCTCACCGGAGCCTCGAGCTCTTTTGTTGAGGCGACGTACACATCTGCTTTTGCACTGTTCTCAATGGTCTGAGGACTCTTAAGCTGTTTTTCCAAGTCCTTTGTGGTTTGAGCGTTGGATGCTGAATACATGGTGATGAAAGTTACTATAAATGCAAAATGTTTTATCATGGAAACGGTTTAGCAAGTCAGGATCATGAATAGTGCCAGGGCGGTGTTTGTAAAAGTTAATTGTGTTGTGTCTTGTGTCTACTGTTGACAAAAACCTTTGCTTTTTTAATTGGAAGAAAGGCTAGAGTTTATATCTTTGCCGCGTTATTTTGAGCATTGCATTTGGTAAGTGTGTGTATATCTATCTGCTAAGTTTCGCTGTTTAGTTTTACTCCTTTACTTTCTTGCCTCGTCTCAGATTATATTAATTAAAATTTTTAAGGAAAGTATGAACATCTATGTTTCGAATTTAAGCTTCAACGTTCAGGATGAAGATTTAAAAGAGTTTTTTACAGAGTATGGTGAAGTAACTTCTGCTAAAGTAATCACCGACAAGTTTACAGGTAAATCCCGCGGTTTTGGATTTGTTGAAATGTCGGATGATGAAGCTGCAAGAAAAGCTATTACAGAATTAGACCAGGCTACAGTAGAAGGCCGGGCTATAAAAGTGATGGAAGCGAAGCCGAAAGAAGAAAGGCCACGCAGCGGCGGCGGTGGTGGTGGTTTTCAAAAAAACGGCGGCGGCGGTTACAACAAGAACAGGTGGTAATAAAACGCACCGAGAAGATATAAGCCCTGATTTCAGGGCTTTTCGTTTTTATACACACTCCGCTTGTTCTTCTGCCCTGAAAGCTGCTAAAATATATTTTGCAAAAGCTTGTACACTCCGTAGATGATCAGTACGATGATGAGAAAAAGAACCAGAAGCACGGGTATAATCACTTTCCATGCACTTCCTCTATGTCTTCCTTCTTTGTAGTACTGCTGCATGAGCCGCATATTTTTGAGGTTGGCTTTGAAAGCAAAGTCAAATAGATCTCCAACAAGCGGGATGGCGCCAATGACGGCATCCAGCAACACATTCCCCACCATGCGTGCCAACACATATCCGCTTGCTCCATTATGTGCCATGATCCATAACATATACCCTGAAACAGCAAAAGTGGACAAATCACCTGCACCCGGAATTAAACCAATTAATCCGTCCAGTCCAAAACGGAAATTTGTCCCTGGAATGCTGAACTGAGAATCCATTAGCTTGGCGAGGTAATTCACATGCTTCAAAGCCGGATTCTTTGAGAACTGTGGTGGGTCGTATGTTTGATTTCTCACTGCCATTGTCTAAACTGCTGTTAGGTCGTTATGTCTTTTACGTACTGAACTGTCATTTTTATCACCAGCTGTCATTTGCCGCAACAGCTTTGCTGATAGTAGCCTATAGCATAAATCTCGTACCAAATATCTTGACCAAGAAAACCTGGAGTAATCCTTCATGGAGTTTACACCATAACGAGATATGAGTGCACTATTAAGTAATTTTGTTGCACTGCAAGCTGTGCTATCGATTCATGCAAACGCATGGATAGGAAAGTCCGGACAGCATAGAGCATCGCACCCTGTGAACAGCAGGGCTCACGTTTAAACGCGTGACGAGACAGTGCCACAGAAAATAACTACCTCTTCCGAAAGGTGGGGGCAAAGGTGAAAACGTGAGGTAAGAGCTCACGGGTTTTGCAAGGAATTGCAAAGCCGGGTAAACCTTGCGAGCTGAAATGCCAAATATATCCCGCTTTGGTGACTGCTGCGGCAGGCACAAGTGAGCTGCTCGTTCACAACATAATTGTAGCGGGAGTGGGTAGGCAGATACAGGTAACTGGTGACGGTTACCGCAGATAAATGATAGCAGTCATGCCCCGCATGAAACAGAATCCGGCTTACAGGCTTGCAGCACCACATCTTTAACCCTCCCGCTTTGGGAGGGTGACGGTGCGGTTACATAGAAGATGTCTGCATTATAAACGCACATGATGCAGATGTAAGTTTCCTAAAAAACCACCAAGTTCCATCAGCCATGCAATACCCAGGTGGACTAATAATCCGCCCAATATAGACCGTGTATGAAAGGTAATGATGCCGAGAACTATACCACCAAAAAACGAACTGATACATTCAGCTAGCGGTTTTCCAAAGTGAATAGTGCAATAAAAAACAGCCATTGGCAGGATAGCATCTTTACCTACGTACTTTGCAAAAGAAAGAATGAGGAAGCCACGAAAAAACATTTCAATGCCTATAAAATCACTGCCATAGGACAGCTCGAAGAGGAGGCGGTGAAACCATCCTTGCAATTGTAAAAACTTTAGGTTTTGAAACTTTGGGTACATGTCTAGAAAATCAGGCTGAAGCGAGGCTAAAGCAATCAAAGGCAGCATTATTAGCAGCATCAGCCAGTAAGGTTTCATTGAAGGAACTTTTTGCCTCAGTCCAAACATGCTGCTACGTTCTGTAGTTTCTGCAATAATGAATAAAGCAGCTAGCACTACAACCAGCTTGGTGGGCCAGTAAGCTATTACGTTCCAATAAGCGTTTTCAATTTCATCAGATGAAAACCTCATGTGAATTTTTGAAGACATCTTCCACCCAAATATTAGCGGTGCTGCCATCAGCATCAACACGAATCGCCATTTCAAAACATGATGCTTTTTGTTGAAGTAGAGTATCCAGGAGTATGGCAGTACAAACGAGCAGCAAAAGAGCAAGCTCCAAAGGGGATATTCCTTCGCAACATCCAATCTGGTTATGTATTTATTGATACCAAAATAGTAGTTCAAAAAAACCAGTATGGCTGTGTATAGGATAAAGACTGCTGCTGTTAAAGGATCAAGATCTGTAAGATATTCTCTAACGGCGTGAAAGATTTTTTTCATGAAGTTTCGTGCAGCATGTAGAACTACTTGTTTTCTTTAGCAGCTTGTTCCTTTAAAGATCGTTCACGTATCAGCCTGAATTCAGAATCTGTTCTCCATTGTGGCCACTTTCTGGCCGCAGCAACGCGTTGACCCAATTTGTACAAAACATTGAGATCTGCATAAGCTCCATCTAATCTCCAGGTCTTTTCGTCGTATTCATCGCCAGGTCTGTGATACTTCTTTGACCCATATTCATCTTTCCATTTCTGACCATAACCCGCCGGTTGACCTATGACTTCGCTGCCACTGCCAGCGTATAATGCAGGCACACCTACCCTGGCAAAACTGAAATGATCTGATCTATAATAGTGACCTGCCTGGGGACTTTTATTATAAATTATGTAACGCTTCGTTCGTTTGGCTTCCTTTTTCAAATATGTTTCTAACTCAGTTTGCGGATTGCCAACTACAATGATATCCCTTGTCTTTCCGTATGCATTTAGTCCGTCAAGATTGATGTTGGCCAGCGTCTTTGCCAAAGGATAAATCGGATTTTCAGCATAGTACGCTGATCCCCACAACCCCTGTTCTTCCGCAGTTACTGCAATGAATAAAATACTGCGTTGAGGTTTTTTCTTAGCCTGTTTAAACATGCGGGCGAGTTCAAGCAAACCCGCCGCGCCGCTGGCATTGTCGACTGCTCCATTATAAATAGAATCTCCATTTCCATCTGGTCGGCCGATGCCCAAATGATCCCAATGTGCTGAATAGATTATGAACTCGTCTGGCTTCGTTGCACCTGTAATTTTTCCGACTACGTTATTGGACACATCGTAAGATGCTCTCGTGCCAATAGATGTAGTGATCTTAAGAGGAAGAGGAACCGCTTTGAAGCCTTGTCTCCGGGCTCTCCCGAATAATGAGGTATCCTGCCCTGACATTTCAATTAGTTTAGTTGCGGCAGTTTCAGAAACCCAACCAACAACAGAACAGAATTGTTGCGGATTTTTTCTGTCATCCAGGCGCAACTTCGATCCGTTCCAACTATTTTGAAGTACAGAAAATGGATAACTGGCTGCTTTGGTGTTGTGCACGATCAGGCATCCCTTTGCTCCTTGTCGGGCGGCCTCTTCAAACTTGTATATCCAGCGGCCGTAATAGGTCATTGTATCACCTTTGAACAAATTTTTACTTCCGTAGAAGCCCGGATCATTAACCATTACCATCACTACCTTACCTTTCACGTCGATGTCTGCATAGTCGTTCCAGTGATATTCCGGAGCAACAATGCCAAAGCCTGCAAATACCAGTTCATCTTCTACCAGGCTTACAACAGGATCTGTTTTTTCAGTCCATACAACGTAATCTTCATACCCTTTCAGTTCAAATTCTTTGTTGTGGCTGGCAACTTTAATGGTAGGAGCAGCTACGGTAGCAATACTCACCATGGGCACCTCCTGAAAATAGCTATTGGGGCCGCCGGGTTCTATCCCGATGCTGATAAACTGCTCCTTTAGGTAGTTGATGGTCTTAGTTTCACCGGTGGTAAATGGCTTTCTTCCCTGGAATTCGTCTGAAGCAAGTATTCTTATGTTCGTTGCCAGGTCGTTTACGCTGCCATTCGTTTTTGTAGCAATGATATTGCGGCTTTGTTGGCAGGAGGCGATTACTAATAAGAAAATAAATAAAGCGGCAACACGAATCATGATCATCTCTTTTTCAGGCCAGGGCGTAGTTAATTAGTAATCCTGTGATGATAGCAATAGCAAAACTTAAAAAAGTGCCGATCAAAACATACTCAGTTCTTTTCCTGGAACTGAATGGCCTGACCAGCGTAGGCTCGCCATTCGGCTTATCAGGTTTGTCAATCACCCGCAGCAGTGATTTTGCGGTGATCAGAAAACCAATGGCACCAAATTGATGGATAAAAACGAAAGTGATGGTGAGCACCCGTTCCAGAATACCGATCCATTTACCGGCATTCCTCAAACTATCCTCCGGGCTTAACTCTGCCAACCAGCCTCGGGTAATAAACTGAATAACGTAGCTTACCGGCCCTATCATAAGAAGGTAAGCAAGTACCCGCAGCAGCACACTGTGGTTTGATGTCAAATCGCTAACAGCTGTTCTCATTTCACCCCATCCTGTAATGATCCATAACCAGCTAATTACAAGAACAAAAACATGCAACAACTGATCAATCAGGAAAGTGCGGGTTGTAGACCCTCTTTTCTTTTCCGATCGCATCTTTATGCCGTCAATCACGATATGGCTGATGGTGATGATGAAGATAACCCACCAGTATTTCCATGCACCTAAAAACAGCCATGCCACAGCGCCCGTCACTGCTCCATGAAGCCACAAAAAACGCGAGCTCCACAAATGCTGCTTTTTATGCATCACCCATCTGGTAGGCTGCAGGAAAAAATCAGTTAATAGATGCGCCAGCAACAGCCGCAGCAAGAGTGTTATTTCTTCGTTAGCAAAATAATTCATCAAAACCAGCTTTGTACTGTGCTCTCAAAGTATTGAATTAGTCGTTCGATGGCAAACCATTGTGCGTTTTTCTTGCGTTGGTTAACAGCCGACTGACTGATTTTTAAAATCGCTGCAATTTCGTCTTCTTTCTTGTTTTGCAGCGAGTATAATATAATTTCTGCGCCATTTTGTGTCCACTTCTGTATCACGGCATCCAATAGCAAAATTGACGGCTCCAGTTGCCGGTCTATATCTTCCTTCCCGGTTTTGATAGCCATTCGGTAAGGTTGCTGTTTCAGTTGGTCCAAAGCTTCTCCCGACAAGCGAAACGCCTGACCATCTGATGTGGCAATTTTATTTTTATTGATAAAATCAACGGGGCCAATCCCCGCTGCCACCCGAATATCAAACTCTGTAGCGAAATAGCCCTTGCTGCTTGTGGTTATTCCTGTGTTTTCTGGCGTATACGATTTAAAGAATGCCCTGATAATTAATGCGACGCGTAGCGCAAGTTCAGGAGATTTGCACTGGCACTGAAAGCTGTCGCCTCTGAACGTCTCATAACTGGTGATCCATTCTTTCTGTAGATTTTTCAGGTAACTGTCTGTAGCTTCGAATATTTTGCGACGCAGCTGGGGCGGAATAGCTTGTGAGCTCACTATATCCCCGGTGATTATACTATGGATGGACATCTGCTGCCTTATTTTCTCACAATATAAGTCTCCAGCCTTATAATACCAATTTATAAGTTTCCAGACTTATAAAAGACAGCTTCTCCACTTCCTTGAATAATTACGTCTGTAACTTCGCAGATTGACTATGGCAGAAGATTTAAAGATCATAAAGGGAAGCCGAAAGCAGCAATACGAATCGTTAGTTCCGCAGATAAAAGCACTGCTTGAAGGTGAAAGTGACATCATAGCTAACCTTGCAAACATGGCTGCGGCGCTAAAGCAACAGTTCCATTGGCTGTGGGTGGGGTTTTACCTGGTGAAAGACAACGAACTTGTACTGGCACCATTTCAAGGGCCTGTCGCCTGTACACGCATCAGGAAAGGACGAGGTGTATGCGGCACCAGTTGGGCAGAACAGAAGACCCTCATTGTACCCGATGTTGAAAAGTTTCCTGGCCATATTGCTTGCAGTGGTTTGTCTAAGTCGGAAATAGTTGTGCCACTGTTCAACAGTGGCAAAGTTTACGGAGTGTTGGATATTGACAGTGAAAATTTGGATGACTTCAATTCTATAGATCAGCAGTATCTCGAGCAATTAGCAGCATTACTCCGCTTAGAAACTTCCACCTGATAGATCTGCGGCATAGAATTTTATTGGTATATAGAAACACTATTTATGATTAACGACCCAACTTCCCGAAAAAACGATGGGAATACTTCACATATGCCTTTAACAGGAAAGCCTAACAATGCGGATGCAGCAAGAGAGGAAGCAATGGGCGATATAGAACAGGATGCAGACCTAAGTATCCACAGTCCTAATGACGATCTCGACGAAGGGGAAACAGCAAGGCTGGGAGAAGACAAAACTGATTTGGTTTGAATG
>DASQNW010000472.1:0-2350 GCA_035644775.1 Chitinophagaceae bacterium
AGCCACTATCTGCACGTTGCCCAAGGATCAGACCCAATGCGCCCAAAATAATGGACTTACCGGCACCTGTTTCACCTGTAATGATATTAAGATGAGAAGAAAAATCAACGTCTAATTCGTCAATGATTGCGTAGTTCTGTATAGAGAGTCGGCTTAGCATATTCAGGCAACAAATTAAGTCAAATCCAGTGAGTGAAAATTAAAATTGACTAAATTTTTTAGCTGTAGTTTTTAAAAGATAAAATGAACATAAAAAAACCCCTGCATCAAGCAGGGGTTCGAATATCATGGTTAAAAAATATTAAACCTCTACACCATCTACCAACTCACCGTCTACTAGTATACGGCCACAGTTTTCGCAAACCATCACTTTTTTGCGCTGCTTTATCTCACTTTGCTTTTGTGGAGGGATGGAATAAAAGCAACCCCCACAAGCATCACGCTCAACAGGCACAACAGCTAATCCGTTGCGGTAATTTTTACGGATCTTCTCATAACTGGCCAGTAGGCGGTTGTCCACATGCGTGCGGGCTTCATCTGCTGATCTCAGGTATTGTGATTCTTCTTTTTCTGTGGAGGCAATGATTTTTTCAAGTTCGCCTTTCTTGGCATTCAATACACTTTCTTTACTGGCTACCGCTTTTTTAGCTTTATCCAAAGCCTGTGCTTTTTCAGCAATCTCTTCGTTGGCATCCTTTATATGTTTCTCACAAAGTTTCACCTCCAGCTGCTGCATTTCAATCTCTTTGTTGATTGCTTCAAACTCACGGTTATTCTTTACATTCTCACTGTCTTTCTCATACTTCTTCAACAAGCCTTCAGCATCTTTGATGGCTTCCTTCTTCTGGGCAATGAATTCTGTGATACCATTGATCTCTTCTTCAATACGCATCTGGCGGGCATGCAAACCCTGTATCTCGTCTTCCAGGTCAGCCACTTCCATAGGAAGCTCACCCTTCAGGATACGAATTTCATCCAGCTTGCTGTCTACTTTCTGCAGATTGACCAGAGAAGACAGTTTTTCTTCAACAGAATATTCTTTAACGTTTGCCATATCAGGTTTAAAATTTTTAGGTGACGTTACCAACTCATTGCAAAAAAGTGAATAAAAGAAAGGTAAGCTTTTACAAGATATCCCTTTCACTTTAAACGTAATACTGCACTGGATTGGTATTTACACCCGATTTAAGGACGGCAAAGGTAGGAAATTTTTTGACGATCAGGTCATGTAAAAGCGCTGTGGTAAACTGTTCGCTTTCATAATGTCCAATATCAGCAATCACCATTTTACCCTCACCATCAAAAAACTCATGGTATTTGACATCAGCGGTGATATAAAATTCAGCCCCGGCGGCCCTGGCCTTCTTAATAAGGAAAGCACCGGCCCCCCCACACAGGGCTATCTTTTGTACGGGTTGATCTGGCAAAGCGGTATGCCTTATGACACCTGTATGAAATGTCTGCTTTAATTGTTTCAGCAGATTCTCAGGGGATTGGGGTGTTTTCAGCATTCCTACCACACCGGCGCCAATTCCGAGGTGCGCATTTTCCATGATAAAAATATCATAAGCTACTTCTTCATAAGGGTGACTTTCAACCAATGCCTTTACTACCTGTAATTCAAGGTAAGCTGGGAACACGATCTCGATCTTAGTTTCTTCCTCTTCATGTTGCTTTCCAACTTCACCCACATAAGGGTCTGCTCCCTCCTCTGCTTTGAAAGTACCGGTGCCTTTAGTATTGAAACTGCATTCCGCATATTTTCCAATATGACCCGCTCCTGCTGCAAATACGGCTTGACGCACGGCCTCCGCCTGGTCATGTGGAGCAAATGTGATAAGTCTCCGGAGTTGCCGCGGCTTTGGATCCAATACTTCGATATCCTGCAGGTCCAGTAGGGCTGCCATTTTTCCGCTGACGCCTAGCAGAACATTGTCGACATTTGTGTGAGCTGCGTAGATAGCAATATCGTTTTTGATCGCTTCAATGATCACCCTTTCTACATAATTTTTTCCATTTAGGCGTTTCAGCCCTTTAAAAATGATTGGGTGATGCGCTACAATGAGATTACATCCTTTCTTTATGGCTTCATGCACTACAGCAACAGTCACATCAAGCGTACATAAAAAACCTGTACAATCCCAGTCTGGCTGCCCGGTAATAAGCCCGCCATTATCCCAATCCTCCTGCAACTCAGGTGCGGCAAAAACTTCAATTGCCGTTAGAATTTCTCTTATTTTCATTGCAGCAAGTTAATGCATGCTATTTGATATAAACAGGTTGAGCTTAACCCTTTAAATTCAGATCATTGCGTCCACAATTTGACGATATCATCGACAATCTACTGCGG
>DASQNW010000473.1:0-6669 GCA_035644775.1 Chitinophagaceae bacterium
ACCGTATACCTCGAAGAAAGTGCTTTAAGCAATTTACAACCTGTTATAGTGGATTCTGCAGCGATAGAAAAAGACGGGTCTTTTGAGCTTAAAACGCTCACGAAAGAAGAATCTGTTTTTAGTCTGCGCCTTGATCAGGACATGTATCCTTTTGTTTCGTTTATAAATGATAGCAAAGAGATCACCATAAATGCGGATTTCAAATCAACAGATCTCTATAACATCCGGGGATCTAAAGCAAGTGAAAAACTGAAAGATTATATCAACACAAACAGCGTTAAAGTGCGCTCCATTTACAGCCTCACCCAAGCCATTGACAGCCTTGCTAAGTTACCGGGAAAGGATAGCCTCATAAGCCTCCGCACAAGTGAAAGAAACAAGGCGGTGGCGGACCTGAAACAATACACAACTAATGTCATCAAAAACAGCGAAAGCGCAGCGCTTGCTATGTTTGTGCTTGGCAGCTACCAGAGTATTGCAGCAAATCCGTCATTCAGCTTAGAAGCTTTTCAACAGCAGGAGGTAACCGACATCATCAGTACAACAGCCAGGAGATTTCCTGAGCATGAATCGTTAACTGCGCTTCAAACGAAAATTGCAGCACAACAAAAGCAGCAGGCGCAGCAACAAACCGCAGCCGCACCCGCTTTGTGGGTAAATAAGCAAGCTCCCGATTTTACCTTGACAGATGTAAATGGCAAGCCTGTGTCGTTAAGCTCTTTTAAAGGAAAGTATGTGTTAGTTGATTTTTGGGCAAGCTGGTGTGGACCTTGCCGCGCTGAAAATCCTAACGTAGTTCAGGCTTTCGAAAAACATAAAAACAAGAATTTTACCATCCTTGGGGTTTCCCTTGATCAGAAGAAGGAGCCCTGGCTGAAAGCAATTAAGGATGATCAGCTAAATTGGACACATGTTAGCGATCTGAAGTTTTGGGAAAGCATAGTGGTAAACATGTATGGATTTGAGGGAATACCCTTCAATGTGCTGGTAGATCCAAATGGTGTAGTAATTGCGGAAGGGCTCCGAGGAGAAGATCTTGACAGAAAGCTTTCTGAAGTGCTAAAGTAGCAACTTGCCTGAGCTGTCCTATTTACCACCAAGTATCTCCGCAAGGTCTTTGTCAAACATCCCCGATTTGCCATATTCCACCACTCGGCCTACTTCTCTGCCGTTTTTCAGTACAATAATGGTGGGTACATTAGTAATGTTGAAAGCTTCAGACAAGTGTTGAATTGTCTTCTTGCTTCTGTCCACTCCCAGCATGGTTAATCGGTCGTGCGAAACGCCTGCAGCGTCTAATAATGAAAGAAATTTCGGCAAGATGTGTTTTGTATCTCCGCACCAGGTGCCACCAAATACCAGGTAATTAACAGAGTCCTTATTTTGTGTTGAAGCTTTCAATGCAGCATCGTTTGGTGTATATCCGTTTTGATTTTCTGCAAACCATCCGAAGTCCTTGTCGGAAGAAAGATCTTTTTTGCTGATAAATCCTTTTATAATCTTTGTTCCATCAGTTTCGCGGCTTATTTCAGTTTGGCTAAATGCCGGAGTGAGATAACAAACAACTATTAAAAGTGAGAAAATTTGCTTCATATTCATATTGTTATTTCAAATGTAATTCTCTAAAGAGCAGCCGCCCGCGGCAGACGTGTTAAAATTTAAAACTGATGATGATTGCTAATGAAAATAAAAAATGTTTAGCCTCATTATTCACCTGAGGTTTGCTATTCCTTTCGTTGTATCTTTATTCTTCACCAAAGAAAAGGAGGTATTCATGACATCTACAGAATATTCATGGAAACCTTCGGTTGGTATCGCCTAACCGGGTTTCTCCATTAAAATATCTGTGGCGTTTGAGGCGCCAGAGCCACTAAGACATTAGTGGCTTTTTATTTGTTCTCACCTGAAGACTAATTAAAATCATCTGTTATGATGAGGAAGTGCAATTTATTTAATGAAAACATGCCGATATTTATCAAAACGCTTGTTGTATGCAGACAGTGAAACACATCCTGGCAAATAAGTCGAAACCGTTCAATACCATCACCCCCGATACACTTGTAATAGACGCTTTGAAGCTCATCAATTCAATAAATCTGAGCTATGTGGTAGTGATGAACGGAGATGAATATAGAGGCATCTTTAGTGAACGTGATTATAGCCGAAACGTGATCCTGAAAGGGAGAGCGAGCAACAATACGAGGGTCAGTGAAGTGATGACCACTGATGTGCCGATCGTAACGCCGGGGCATACAGCAGAAGAATGCATGAACATGATCGATACTTATCGCACCCGGTATCTGTTGGCATACGATGATGAGCAATTTCTTGGAGTGATTACTATTCACGACCTACTGCGGCAGGTGCTGAGCGAACTACAAGGGCAAAACAGCTCATTGGCGCTTCAGCTAAATACGCATATGGAGAACCACGATGTTTATTAGTCATTTTTCTCTTTAAACTTCTGGCATTCTTTTTTAACTGGTTTGTTAAAGCAGTTTCGGATGAACAACGACAAAAAAGAAGAGAAAATAGATGATCACGAAGAACAGCAGCAGGAAAGAGAAAACGTTCAAACATCTCAAACGTTGTCAGGCCCTGAACAGGTGGCACAAAACTATCGACAAAACTCCGGCAATAACGACCAGGCTAGTGAAATTGCGCCTGCGGGCCGAACAGATCATCATTAATAACACATCATGGACCCCAACAACAAATCAATCGTGACGGAAGACGGCCAAAGGCTTACTATTGATAATGGAGAAATAACAGGCACAGAAGATCCAGGTCCTGGCCTGGCTTATGATATAGGAAACACAACCTTGAACGAGCCGGTCGAATCAGATGCAAAAGAAACAAATCCGAAAGACGAGGGGTAGCATTACCAAACAATTACAAGTATTGCTCCCGGCAGGTTGGGTCTAATAGCTATTTTTGCCCCACTAAAAATTTGCCATGACTAAGGTAAAGGTTGGTTTGGTGCAGATGCAATGTGTGGCTGACAAAGATGTAAATCTCTCGAATGCCATCAACAAAGTCCGCGAAGCAGCCGTTAAGGGAGCTCAGATCATATGCCTTCAAGAGCTATTTACTTCGTTGTATTTCTGCGATGTAGAAGACTACGAAAACTTCAGGCTCGCTGAAGCTATACCTGGGCCAAGCACCGAAACGCTAACAAGTTTGGCGGCAGAACTTGGAGTGGTGATCATAGCATCTCTTTTTGAGAAAAGAACACACGGTATTTATCACAACACTACTGCGGTGTTAGATGCCGACGGCAAGTACCTCGGCAAGTATCGCAAGATGCATATCCCCGACGATCCCGCATATTACGAGAAGTTCTACTTCACTCCCGGTGATCTTGGTTATAAGATTTTCAAAACCAAATTTGCCAATTTTGGCGTACTCATCTGCTGGGATCAATGGTACCCGGAGGCGGCAAGAATAACATCGTTGATGGGTGCAGAGATCTTGTTTTATCCTACGGCAATTGGATGGGCAACTTCTCAAGATGAAGACACAAATACGGAACAGTATAATGCGTGGCAAACCATTCAACGAAGCCACGCTGTAGCAAACGGGGTACATGTGGTGAGCGTAAACCGAGTAGGTTTTGAGCAAAACGGCGCCATGAAATTTTGGGGTGGTTCATTTATAGCCAACCCGTTCGGTACTGTTTTATACCAGGCTTCGCATGACAATGAAGAGATTGTAGTAAGAGAACTGGACTTAAGTAAAACGGACAGGTACAGAACTCACTGGCCTTTCTTAAGAGACAGAAGGATAGATTCATACCAGCAGATTACTAAGCGATTTATTGATGAAGAAGTCTAGTACTTTCGCGAAGCTAACGGTTGCCTGTCTATAACTATTTAAATATGCTCAACGGACAGGTTACTCCAAAAGATCTTGGTTATTACTTTCCTGCAGAATTCGCCCCGCATCAGGCTACATGGCTAAGCTGGCCTCATAAAGAAGCATCTTGGCCGGGCAAGATCCAGGCCATTTACCCGTATTACAGCCAGTTTGTGAAAGAAGTTTCACTAGGTGAACTGGTATGCATCAATGTGAACAATAAGCAAATGCTGTCATTTGCGACCGAATGCCTCCAGAATGCTGGCGTTGATGTTTCGAAAGTCTCTTTCTGCATCCATCCTACTAATGATGCCTGGTGCAGGGATCATGGTCCTGCATTTCTTATCAACCCTGAAGCAGAACAAAAGAAGATTATTGTCGACTGGAATTATAATGCCTGGGGCAACAAATATCCGCCTTATGATTTGGATGATGTAATTCCTACGAGTATCTCAAAGCATTACAACATTCCAGTTTATCATCCCGGCATTGTGATGGAAGGAGGCTCTGTAGAATTCAATGGAGAGGGAACAATACTCACTTCTACTGCTTGCCTACTTAATGCAAACAGGAACCCTGAATTAAGCCAGCCAGATATCGAGATGTATTTGCACAACTACTATGGTGTAGACCAGATATTGTGGATAGATGATGGGATAGTAGGCGATGATACCGACGGCCATATTGATGACACAGTACGTTTCGTTAATGCAGACACCGTTTTGGCGGTTATAGAAGAAGATAAAGAAGACGAAAACTATGAACTGCTGCAGAAGAATTTGCACCAGCTAAAAGCACTGCGGTTACTAAATGGAAAGCAGTTGAATATAGTGGAGCTGCCAATGCCTGATGCGGTGATCTTCGACGGACAGCGCCTGCCTGCTTCTTACGCCAATTTTTACATTGCGAATGCTTCTGTGATAGTGCCTACTTTTCGTTGTAAAAAAGACGATAAGGCTTTGCAGATTATCCAGGAGAGCTTTCCAGAGCGAACAGTGATCGGTATCGATTCTACTGATATCATCTGGGGGTTAGGCAGCTTTCACTGCCTGAGTCAACAGGAGCCCCTTGTATAAAGAAGTCACTCTGAAGTTAGAACTATGTTTTTGATATAACAGTGGTTTGCTCTTTGCAGAAGGCAGTTGATGGAAGAACGTATGGTGCACCTTGCTGATGGCAGAAAATTAGGATTTGCTGTGTACGGGCCGAGTAGTGGAACGCCGGTTTTTTATTTTCATGGTACGCCCAGCTCAAGATTAGAGTTACTGTTGCTAAAGCATTTTGGAGTAGATCTTGATTCAACGTTAGCAGATTTTAATTTTCAGTTGATTGCCGTTGACAGACCAGGCATGGGCCTATCTGATTACAACAAAAATGGCGACTTCCTGAGTTTTGCTTCAGATGTAAAGCAATTAGCCGATCACCTCAAGATTGTTAGTTGCCCGGTGCTTTGCTGGTCGGGTGGCGGTCCATATGCGCTTGCGGTAACATTCCGCTATCCTGAGCTGATTACTTCTACACATATTATCTGCGGTTTTACACGCAAATTTGATGAAGAGATAATGCGGCAAATGAATATCAACAAATGGTATTTCAAGGCTGCAAAATCAACTCCATGGTTGATGACGCGAATAATGAACATCATTAGAAAAACCAAGATCCGGAGTTCCGTACCGCAAAAATTAACCGGCTTACCAACAGTGGATTACAAGTTCCTCCAAAAACCGGAAGATCTCAGAATGGCGGCAACATTGACTATGAAGGAAGCATACAGAGCAGGCGCCGAAGGGCCTATCTATGAAGCGAAATCGTACTATCGTGATTATGGCTTTTCCATATCAGACATTCAACAGCACGTGCATTATTGGTGGGGCACAGCCGACCATACCGTGATTCGCTTGCACGCAGAAGAAATAGAGCAGCGGGTCGTAAATCATACACTTCATTATAGAACCGGTGAAGGGCATTTGTCACTTTATATAAACTGTTTCAGGGAAGTATTACAAACCATCAGGTTGTCGGAAGAGGAAATTGAACGGAGTGTTTAAATTGCGGTATGCCTGAACTCATGTATGCTAATGCAACTCTTGATGATCTGCCGGAGATTGTGGCTATCTACAATTCTACTGTTGCAGGTAGGATGGTTACTGCAGATGTTGAGCCTGTTTCGGTTGAAAGCAAGGTTTATTGGTTCCATCAACATTCTGCAGAGAGAAGGCCGTTGTGGCTGGTGAAAACAGGTGGTAACGTGGTAGTAGGATGGATAAGCTTTCAGAATTTTTATGGCCGCCCGGCATATAACGCAACAGCAGAAATCAGCATCTACCTGCATGAAAACTTCAGAGGAAAAGGATTTGGAAAAACGCTGCTCTCTTATAGTATTTCACGTGCTCCGTCACTTGGTCTTTCCACTTTATTGGGATATATCTTTGCTCACAACTTACCTAGCATAAAATTATTTGAGCAAGCTGGCTTTAAGCATTGGGCTTTGCTCCCAAACATTGCCAATCTGGATGGAGTAGAAAGAAGTGTGATCATATTAGGCAAAAGAATCTAACCGGTATTTTGTGGACCCTTTCATCATCGACTTTCTAAACCGTAAAGTAAAGGAATACAATACAACCAACTTCATCAAAGACGACCCGATTTCTATTCCGCATAGTTTTTCACAAAAGCAAGACATAGAAATAGCAGCCTTTTTTGCATCAATCTTTGCCTGGGGCAATCGCACCACCATCATCAACAAATGCAAAGACCTTCTGCATCGAATGGACAATGCGCCATATGAATTTGTCAAATATCACGAGGATAGTG
>DASQNW010000474.1:0-5626 GCA_035644775.1 Chitinophagaceae bacterium
TGTATGATTATCGGCAGATGACCGCTATTAGACGTTATAATGACACCAAGCTGTGGCAGCACTTCGTCAAAAAAGTTCATTGGCCGCTTTGCCAGGCTCCCCGAACCATTAACAGTAATTTGCTGATCACTTAAAGCAGCTATCGATGTAAACATGCGAATTGACAAGCCGCTTTCGTGACAATTTATTTCGTTTGATACAGGTTGAACACCCTTGCTGCTGACAACAATTTCTTGTCCCCGCCACTGATGTACAGCACCTAATTGCCTGATTATGTCCAACGCTGCTTTGTCATCATTAGAAACGCCGGGGTTGAGCAGAATAGTATCGCCTTTCCGGATCAGCGCTGCAGCACAAGCACGCTGCATGGCACTTTTAGACGCTGGCGCTGTGATGTTACCTTTTAATTGTGATGGATGAACAACGGCATTCATGATAGATAGTTATACAATGTGTGGAGAGGTAGCTGCTCGACTTTCGCTTTTCCGATTCTTTCTAACAATATAAAGTTCATAACTCCCTCTTCTTTCTTCTTATCTCTACAAAGCACATCAAACACCTGCTGCGTATTGAAAGACAATCGAGTTGGCAATCCATATTTTTCAATCAACTCCGTTACCCTCGACCGGTGGCGAAAACTCAAAATAGTAGATGACAAGCCGGCAGCGAAGCACATTCCGATAGCCACGGCTTCTCCATGAGTAAGGTTGTACTGGGTTTCTATTGCATGAGCCAATGTATGGCCAAAGTTTAAAAGCCGCCTTTCATTCTTTTCAAATTCATCTGCCTGTACCACTTTGGTCTTAATTAGAACGTTTCGTTTGATGAGGGCAAGCTGAAGTTCTTTTTTCTTCTGAAATGCAGCAATTGAATGTTCCTCTAAGCTCCTGAACATAGCGGCATCCTTGATAGCAGCATGCTTGATGATCTCTGCAAACCCATTGCGCCATTCTTTATCGGGTAACGATTTTAAAAAGGACGCATCATAGAGTAAAAACCGCGGCTGGGTGATAGTACCGACCATATTTTTATAAACACCTACGTCAATACCATTTTTGCCGCCTATAGAAGCATCAACCATAGCAAGCAGCGTCGTTGGCACAAAACCGAAAGCAATACCTCTCAGAAAGATTGAAGCCGTGTAGCCGGTGATATCAGTAATCACTCCGCCGCCCACACCTACGAGCATCGTTTGCCTGTCCGCACCCATCTCTATCAGCTTGCCAATGATGTGATCTACTGTAGGCTGGACCTTAAACTGTTCGCCTGCCTGAACAACAATTACTTTCCAGTTTTTAAGCTTCCGTTCGTGCAGTGCAAATATCTGTTCATCAGTAATGATGACTGCCTTTTGTTTGACAACAACATTCTTCAGGTCCTTAAATTCTGCATCAAAGAAATAGTCGACGGTTTGCCGGCTAAAGCTAAATCTCTTTTGCTGCATCTCAGGAGTTGAACACTTTCGTCTGGTGATTTATACTTTCCAGGTGCACAGCATCAAAATACTTGGTGATAAACTCTTTACTGAGTCCCAGCTTTTCCCCTTGCAAAAATGCTCTTTCCAATATTTCGTTCCAGCGGTTTGTTTGCAAGATGGTGATGTTATTGTCTTTTTTGTATTGGCCAATCTTTTCTGCCACTTTCATGCGCTGGCTAAGAATCTGCATCAATTCGTCGTCAAGGTGGTTGATCTGATTTCTTAATTTGTCTAAGGCAGCATGGTATTCTTCGGAAGGAATGTCTTCACGTCTCCATATTATATCGCCAAGCATTTGTCCGAGCCGCTCAGGTGTTATCTGCTGTTTTGCATCGCTCCATGCTTTGTCAGGATCAATATGGCTCTCGATGATCAAGCCGTCAAAGTCAAGATCAATAGCTTTCTGTGCCACCTCTTGCAGAATATCTCTGCGTCCACAAATATGTGAAGGGTCATTGATGATTAGCAGCTCGGGGTTCCTTCGCTTCATTTCAATTGCGAGGTGCCACATAGGAGCATTGCGGTACTCAGAATTACCGTAAGAAGAAAACCCGCGATGTATTAATCCGATGTCGTTTATGCCTGATTTAGCTACACGTTCTACAGCGCCGATCCACAACTCGAGATCGGGATTGATGGGGTTTTTTATCAGTACCGGAACTTTTACGCCGCGCAGTGCGTCAGCCACTTCCTGAACGCTAAAGGGGTTTACTGTAGTGCGGGCTCCTATCCACAAAATGTCTGCGTCAAAGTGAAGCGCATCCTCTACCTGTTTTGCAGTGGCAACTTCTACTGTGAATGGAAGCCCGGTGATCTTTTTAGCTTGTTGCATCCAAGGCAATCCTTTTGTGCCGATGCCCTCAAAACTTCCGGGCCTTGTTCTGGGTTTCCAGATACCTGCTCTCAGAACATTCACCCGACCTGTTGCTGCGAGCCTTTGTGCTGTTTCCAGTACCTGTTGCTCGGTTTCGGCACTGCACGGGCCAGAAATAATGAGCGGCCTTTTTTGCCAGGCTTGCTGCACCGGGCTTTCCATAGTTGTTGTCTCTGCTTGCATTACTTTGTTTTTATTGGTGGTTAGTTTAGCGTGGTGACTACTTAGTGAACGAGTTCACTAAGATCACTCGCAACGGTTGTTTATTGTTTTACTGATCAACTCTGATACTATTGCTTTTCATTGTTGCCTGTGTTCCCTATGACCTCGACTTCTCCGCCCCACATAAGTTTTTCACTTCTCTTACTCAAACGAATATCTACCTGGTGCTGCAACTTCATGAAAGCCCGACACCTCACGTTTTCATTGCTCCATCGGGTTTGGTGTGCTGCAAATTCTCACCTGAAACAGATCCTTTTGAGGGGCCCTTCTTCTCAAGCACGCTCGTGATCTTGTTAGCATTTATCATCAGCTCTTCTAAAAACTGGTAATTTTCTTTCTCAAGGCATGCCTTGAATTTTCTCAACTGGCTTATATGTTCATTCAGCACATCTAACACGTTTTCCCGGTTCTGCATGAAAATAGAAGCCCAAGTAGCGGGGTTACTTTTTGCCAAACGTACAGTGCTCTCAAAACCAGCGCTCGCAAGCTCGAAAATTGCATCTTCTTCACGCTCCTTTTCCAGGACCGTATTTGCCAGTGCAAACGACGTGATGTGCGAGATGTGGCTGACGTAAGCAACATGCACATCATGTTCCTTTCCATCCATGTACACCAGGTGCATACCCAGCTGCTTGTAAATATTCTCTACCATGATGGCAGCATCGGCGTCACTGTTTTGCTTGTCGCAAATCACTACTGCCTTTCCTTTAAAGGCGCCTCTTGTAGCTGCTTCCGGCCCGCTGAATTCAGTACCCCACATGGGGTGCGTAGCCACAAAACGTCCTCGGTTCTTTCCCAAATTTGCAGCCGCTAAAATACCGTCTTTGGTTGAGCCCACATCCATAACAACCTGGTGTGAAACTCGATCTAAAATCTCCGGCAACATCTTCATCACCGAATCCACTGGTGTGGCAAGCACGATCAAATCAGAAGCACTGATAGCTTCTTGCAAGGATTTTAATTCATCCACCAGGCCAAGCGACAATGCTATCAATTGATGATCACGATGTTCTTCAACACCAATCACCTTTTTTGCGATGCCCCTCTCCTTTACTGCAAGCGCAAAGGAACCGCCTATCAAACCCACACCAACAATAGCTATGACCATTTATCCAAAACTGTTTTTATCCTTTCTATTGCATTATCAAAAGTTTCTTCGCTACTACACAAGCTAACGCGAATGTAATGCTCACCCGCAGATCCGAAAATTCCACCGGGAGTGATAAACACCCGTCCATCTTTTAAGACTTCATCACTCAATTGGAAACCTGTACTGAACCTTGCTGGAACTTTGGCCCACACAAACATACCTGCCTGGTCACCAGAATAGTGACAATCGAGAAGGTTCAATAATTCGTAAGCTTTTATTCTTCTCTTTCTGTACACGGCATTAATGCCATCATACCACTCTCTACCTAACGATACTGCTTTAGCAGCGGCGAGCTGTACCGGCAAAAACATGCCGCTGTCCATATTGCTTTTGAAAATTAAAACCTCGTTGATCCGTTCTTTGGCTGCACAAAGCACTCCTACCCTCCAGCCCGCCATGTTCGACGCCTTACTCAAAGAATTGAGTTCTAACACCCGATCTTTCGCCCCATCTATACCGAGCATGCTCATTGGGTGTTCGTTCAGGATAAAGCTGTAGGGATTATCGTGGCAAATCAGCACGTTGTTGCTATTAGCAAACGCAACCAGCTCTTCAAACAGTTCTTTAGTGGGCAACACTCCAGTAGGCATCTGCGGATAGTTTACAAACATCAAGACGGATTGTGAACCGCTTTCGCTGCGATGTGCTTGTAACAACTGAGTAAGCTCTTCAAAATCGGGAAACCAATTGTTTTCCTCTTTAAGGGTATACTCCACAACCTCAGCACCCGCCAGTTTTGCAGCGCTCCGATAGGTAGGGTAACCAGGATTGGGCACCAGCACCAAGGTGCCAGGGTCAACATAGGTCATGCAGATGTGCATGATACCCTCTTTAGAACCTATCAATGGCAATATTTCGGTTGCAGGATCAAGATCAACTGAATACCATTTTTTGTACCATGCGGCCACTGCGACACGCAGTGATTCTGCACCCTTATAACTTTGGTAGCCGTGCACCCCAGGTTTAATGGCCTCCTCCTGCAAAATTTTTATCACATCGGGGTGTGGCGGTTGGTCGGGACTGCCAATACCCAGATTGATCACCGACTCTCCACGCTTGTTCATCTCGGCTATCTCTGCCAGCTTTCGCGAGAAGTAGTATTCTCCAATTCCTTCTAAACGCTTAGACACAGCTATCATTAGTTCAGTTGCTACCTAACATGATTTAAATAGTTTTTCCCTTTCTATAGATTCCATACACCTTCAACTCTTGGGTGTAAGGCTGCATTTTTTTCAATGCTTTTTTGAATTGTACAAGGTCGTCAAATTCCATATCTGCATGGAAACTGTACTTCCAATCGCTTCCAGGTATCGGAAAGCTTTGAAGCTTGCTTAAGTTAATGCCGGTTTCAGCAATCTTTGTGAGCACTTTTGCAAGGCTACCACGAGAATGATCTGTATGAAAGTTTACAGATGCTTTGTTGGCATCTTCCACAACTTCACTCACTTCTTCTCTCTTCAGAATCAAAAAGCGTGTGTAGTTGTTCTTCATCGTGTGGATGTTAGGAGCAATTACGTGAAGGTCGAATAAATCTGCAGCGAGTTTACTTGCTACCGCTGCAATATGTTTGCTTTTTGTTTGGTGCACATGCCTTGCACTGAGTGCGGTGTCTTCTGTTTCAACCAGCTTCCAGTTGTGTTTATCAAAATAATCAAGGCACTGCTGTAATGCCATCGGGTGCGAATGTACCTCTCTGATATCTTCGAGCCTTACGCCCCTGTTCACCAGCAGGTTTTGCCTGATTTGCAGGTAAATCTCGCCCACCACTTTGAGATTGCTTTTTTGAAGCAGGTTATAATTAGGTAGAATGCTACCGGCAATGGAATTTTCAATAGCCATTACACCACCATCGCTTTCCTTTTTGTTGGACGCAATCTTTACCACATCACGAAAAGTTACACAC
>DASQNW010000475.1:0-6702 GCA_035644775.1 Chitinophagaceae bacterium
GACTGGGGCTATACAAAAGCTCCGATCACTGAACTTAGCGGCAAAACTTTCGGAATAGTAGGATTCGGGCACATTGGACAACAAGTGGCACGAATTGCTTACGCTTTTGGAATGAAAGTGATTTATTACAATCCATCATCCAAAAAATCGTCTTTGGGTGAGGCAGTTGAATTGAATGAAGTTTTTCAACAAAGCGATGTGGTATCGCTTCATTGCCCATTGAAAGAGGACAACGTTCAATTTGTGAACAAACATCTTCTCTCACAAATGAAAAGAACTGCTTTGCTTATAAACACTGCACGAGGACAGCTCATTAACGAACAAGATCTTGCAGATGCACTTAACAACAACATTATTGGCGGTGCAGGTCTTGACGTGTTGTCTAAAGAACCTCCAACAGAAGGCAATCCTTTGATAAACGCTAAGAACTGCGTGGTGACGCCTCACAATGCATGGATGAGCAAAGAAGCGAGAAAAAGAATGATGGACGTGACTACAGAGAATGTCAAAGCATTCTTAAAACGGCAACCGGTGAATGTAGTGAATAGATAGAGCGCCTTAACTGCATTGCCATCTTTAGGATAGTGGTTAATGCTGTGCCAAAAGCAACTGCGCCAGGTTGTAACTTGTGTCTTCCAATAAAGACTTTGCATGAGCAAAAGCCTCGTCTAAATCCATTGGCTTATTGATGATAGAAAATGCAGCTGTGATTCCGCACTGTTTCAACTGATCCAACCCTATTTGAAGGGTACCGCAAACTGCGATAAGAGGTTTATTATGCTTTCTGCAAAGCTCCGCTACGGCAAAAACTAATTTGCCTTGCAAGGTTTGATCATCAATTCTACCTTCGCCTGTAATTACTAAATCTGCCTGCACGATTTGTTCTTCAGCCTTGCTTATTTGAAAAATTAACTCAGCTCCACCTACAAGATTTGCATCGAGGAACGCAACGCCTCCTGCACCTATGCCCCCTGCAGCACCTCCGCCTTTTATGGTTGTAACATCCACTCCAAGATCCCTCTTGAGCACAGATGCAAAATGTATCATGCCCGTTTCCAGGTCTTCTAACATCTGATGATCTGCCCCTTTTTGAGGGCCGTACATTTTTGTTGCACCCGCATCGCCTGTTAAGTAGTTGGTAACATCGCAGGCAATCTGAATTTCTGTGCCATCTAATGCAAGTTTGTGAGATGCATCAATTTTATGGACGTGAATCAAGTTGCGGCCAATCGGTTGCAAATCCTTGTCATTGCTATCTAGAAATTTGTAGCCAAGTGCAGCGGCCATTCCCATACCGCAGTCGTTGGTGGCGCTGCCGCCAATTCCAAGTATGATCTTTTTGCAGCCCAAAGCAACTGCTTCAGCAATCATTTGTCCTGTGCCAAACGAAGTAGTTTCAGCACAATTGTATTCTTCCCGCTTTAGAAGGTGCAGCCCCGATGCCTGTGCCATTTCTATAAAACACAAAGAATTGTCAGGTGCTGCCAGTAAGTAAGCTTCGACAGGTTGGAACAAAGGGTTGTTGACAACAATGGGAATTTTCTTAAAGCTGCCATAATAATTCAGCACTTCACCGAGGCCGTCTCCGCCATCGGCTAAAGGTAGTTTTTGGATATGAAAACTTTTTGAAGCTCTGTTGAATCCTGCTTCTATTGCATCACATACTTCAAAAGAGGACAGTGAATGTTTGAATTTATCTGTGGCTATTACAATGCGCATGAATGCAAGGCTAGAAAAGAGATTTCACTTCACTTCCACTCCGAGGTAAATGAATAATCACCCGAGGGCACTGCCAGCACAGCATAACCCTTTTCGCGGCGAAGCAGCTTCACTTCACCTCTGTCAACCTGCTTACCGGATTCGTTTACTGATGCACCTTCCTTTGAAAGCACCCACACTTCGGCTGTAGCGTTTGCAGGTACACTGATATTCAGGATGAAATTATTTCCTTCTTTTTTCCAATCGCTCGCTATGGTGCCCCTAACTGATTCATAAGTTCCCTGTGCCCAGGTGAGGTCGCCCGCCGGTTGTGGCTTTATAAGAATTTTTTCGAAGCCGGGTGCCGCCGGGTTGATACCCAGTAATGAGCGATAAAACCATTCGCTTATTGAACCAAACATCGGATGATTTTGGGAATTCTGATCTGGTTTTTTCCATGACTCCCACAAGGTAGTAGCTCCATTTGCAAGCATATATCCCCAGCCAGGATAATCGCGTTGATTGGCAATCTTATAAGCCAATTCGTTTTGATCTGTTTCCCGGAAGAAATCGAACAAGAATTTAGTACCGAATATTCCTGTAGACACATGCCAGTTGTGCCTTGCATATTCATCCAACAAAACCTGAATGCTTTTGTCACGTTCGGGCGATAAGTTGTACCACAAAGCAAACAACTGTGCTGCCTGTGTTGCAATATCAAATCTTCCGGTATTCGGTACCAGGTATTTTCTGGCAATTAAATTCTTTATACGGTCTGAAAGCTTTGCATATTTGTCAGCATCCTCTTTCTTGTCGAGAATAGTAGCAAATTCTGACGCAAGTTTTGCATGGTGATAAAAAAATGCAGCTGCAGAAAACGCCTCCGGCCGTGGATCCAGGGACTCATGATCACTAATGTCCCAATGGAATAAACCGCCGATCTGTTTTTCCTGCAGGAAGTCCATCTGCTTTTTCAAACCAGCATAGTTCGTTTCAATAATCTGTTTATCACCATAGAATTCATACAGCTTCTTTTGAACATACGGGAACGCCAGCTGCCAGCCAAGAGGACCCGATTCACCGCCGTATCCTCTGTCAGCTATACCGGTGTAAGGAGCGATCTCTGTAATGCCGCCGTCAGGCTGCTGTTCGTTGGCAAAATCACGCACTGTTTTCCGGTAGAATTGAGCCATGTCATAGTTATACATGAATGCTTCCGTGGTAACAACTATATCAGCACCATATCCCATTTTTTCCCGGCCTGGGCAGTCGGACTGCACGCTGAAGACATTACTCAAAAATGTCCATTTTGTTACCTCGTTCACATTGTTGAACATTTCATTTGAACATGCGAAACTTCCGCTTTCCTGAAGGTCAGTGTTCATTCTCAAGCCTTCAATATCGCTAAGGGTTGGCTTGCCAGGCCACCCGGTGATTTCTACATAGCGAAAGCCATGGAAGGTGAACCGTGGCGACCATGTTTCAACTCCTACTCCTTTCAACAAGTATACGTCTTCCTGCCAGGCAGTTTTTGGTGCTCCAGGTCCGCCTTTGAGATTCCACATTTCCTTTATGTGGCCAGCTACTGTTGTCAGATAATTTAATCGGCCATTTTCAAAAACATCTTCGCCATAGCGAAGAGCAATACGCTTTCCTGCAGGGCCCTTTGCTTTTATCCTTGCCACGCCTGCAAAGTTTTGGCCCATATCAACAATAAACGTGTCTCTCCCCACCTCTTTTATCGTGAGTGGTGTTACCCCCTTGGTGATTCTGATCGGCGGTAGCATTTGTGCTTTTAATTCCCCGGAAGGTCCTTCTACTTTTACTGAGTTTTTCCAGCCGGTAGATGTGTAATTTATGGTGTTCCACCCTGCTTTTTCCAGCCTTGCGTCATAATGCTCGCCGAGGTATACATTGTTTCTCACAATAGGACCAAGAGCGGTTTTCCAGGATTCATCTGTGGTGACCCAGTTGCTTGAGCCATCTGTATACCGGATAAGCATTTGTGCTTTAACGCATGGTCTTCCGGTCTGCTGCACACGACGTAAGTCAAATTTTCCAAAGAGCCTGATGGGTAAAGGATTATACCAGCCATTGCCTAACATTACACCAATAACATTATTTCCACTTCGAATCTGTTGCGTTACATCGTAGGTTACATATAACACTTCTTCTTTGAAAGTAGTAAAGCCTGGATCAAGCACGTGATCACCAATCTTTTGCCCGTTCAGGAAAGCTTCGTAATAACCAAGTCCCGAAATATAAAGTCTTGCTGATTCTACTTTTTTGTTAGTGGCAAATTCTTTTCTGAATAGCGGCATCTGGTCATTCTGATAGAACTCTTCTTCTTTTTCAAATTGCTTGCGGCCATCGCCGATCCATGAAGCTTTCCAGTCTGAAGCATCTAAAATACCTGTTTCGAAAAAAGCAGGCGCACTCCACTCGGACGCATTACCGGCAGCGTCGTAAACACGCACACGCCAATGATAACGCGTGAAAGAATTTAATGGAGCGCCAGAGTATTCAACATTGACATTCTGAGAAGAAGCGACTTTACCACTTTTCCAGTTCGTGCCATTTAGCTGCTGCACCTCGTCCAGGTTGTTGCTGATGATGATTTCATATGCAGACTGCCTCTGGTCTCGCTGTTGCGACGTAAGCTTCCAGCTGAAGCGCGGCTTTTGCACGTCAATAGCAAGTGGATTTCTAAGGTATTCTGTAGTTAACTGCACCGGCTCCAGAGGTGATGCTGCATTAGAATAACAGGCGAAAAAAATGACAATGATTAAGAGGCCTAAACTCCTTATGGTAGACATGGCAAGAAATATATCTTTTCAGTGGAAACAGCTTGCAAGTTGTAGATGTTCCGAAACATAGAATAGTTAAAAACACTTGCAACTGCATACTTCAACAGTTGCGTAGAGTTTTACAAACAATATCGAATGGTTGCTCACTTCGCCTGCTCAGGAGATAATACAACAACAAATCCGCCCTTTGGTAAAACCGTGATAGATAACGAGCCATTTTTTTCTACCGAAGTTTCCCAACTATTTATCTCCTTTGAGGTTCTGCCATCGGAGAATACCTGTGCTTTGTAACGCTTATCTAAAAAAGGAAGTTGTAGCGAGATTGTGGTTTGAGCATTCACACCACTAGCACCTGCTATATACCACTTGTTTCCTTTCCTTCTGGCCAGCACTGTTTCCTTGCCTGGCGATCCCTGAAGAAACTCGGTATCATCCCACACTACGGGAACCGTTCTAATGAAATCTTTTACCTGCTGACTTAACTGGCGGTAAGGCTCTGCGCGGTCGGCAAAATGCAGCCAACCGGATTCAAACAATACAGTCAGCGCTAACTCATGAGCGTTCGTAGTTGTATGTGGGCAGCACTCGTAGTCTGAAAATGTAACCGGAGTGTAATCCATTGGGCCTACCACATTGCGAGTGTAGGTATAAATGTTATTCAACACCGGAGCGGTTTGTGCATATTCTTTTCCCCAGCCATAGTTTTCAGCACCTCTTACAGCTTCCATTGTTACCAGGTTGGGATAGGTGCGTGACCACCCACGAGGCAACGTGCAGCCATGAAAATTTACCATGATCTTTTCCCTGGCAGCGTCCATCAGGATGTCGTGGTACAAAGCAATGACGTTTTGTTTGTCGCTCTGGAAGAAATCAATTTTTACTCCCTTTACACCCCACTCGCGCAGCTTTTTAAACTCCTCCTTTCTACGTACTGGATCACTCATGATATCCCGCGGACGTTCAGTGACAACATTGTGAGGACCACCTGAGTTGTACCACAAAAGCAGATCTACTTTTTTTGTTTTTGCATAGTCAACTAGCTGTTTGATGTCGCCGCCCTCCATCATATCCCAATTGGCATCTACTAGTGAATACTCCCATCCCATTTCCTGTGCTAAATCAACAAAGTTTTTCAATCTCACGAAGTCCTTACTGCTGGCATGATCGCCCCACCAGCTCCAGGATGACCGTCCGGGTTTCACCCAACTTACATCTCCAATTTTGTTCTTGTCGGCGACATGATAGACGAGGTTTGATTCTACTATCGTTGCCAAATTTTTTCCAATAATACACAGCCGCCAGGGTGTTGAAAATGGCGTACTCGCGGTTGCGGAAATCTTTCCAGTACCCTTGCCTTCACTTTCCATTGGGCCTGCGATTTTATAGACTCCATTAGCAGCGTTAGAATCGAGTTTTGATCCATAGAAATTCCGATCAAGGTTGGATTCGGTGAGCAATAGCCAGTGATTCTTAAGTTGAAAAAGTGCCGGAAAAGCCCAACCACCTGAGTCTTTTGCGTTAGTGCCAATGGCAATTCCATCCTGGTAAACACCTTCGTAAGCGGGTGTCCAGTCGGAAGGGAGGTCATAATTCTGCACCCACACAACACCATCAGTTGGTATCGAGAACTCTGTTTGTTCGCTCACAATCTCCATTGATCTCTTCACCTGCGGAAAATGATACCGGAACGCGACTCCGTCGTTGTAAGCTCGAATGTCTATCTGCAAAGGTGTATTACTCTTGGACCTAAAGACGAAGTTGGACTCATTTGCAATAGCCCTGTTATTCGTTCTTTTTCCCACCACGAGTGTATATCGTTCGTCTATTTTTCTTGAATTAGAGCGAACAAATGTCAAACCTGACGATAATTGTTCTTGTTTGCTGGTGATCCCCAGCGCTGATGGCTTGATGATAACCGTGCTACCAGAAAGCACACGGTAGGACAGTGAACCGGTTTGGTATGTTAGCTCCACCTGCAAAGAACGATCGGGCGACACTACATTCCACCTTTGTTGGGCTTGTGCCGCTTGCATACCGATCAGAAAAAAATAAATATATAAGTTGAGTTTACGCATGGCAAAATGGGAGATAGAATTATTGTTGTTAGAAACGATAAACATGTAAGCTAATAAAAGTAAGAGTGCCAATGATCACCAGCATCCTTAGCCGTCATTCAACACACTTGCAGAAATGCTTA
>DASQNW010000476.1:0-3593 GCA_035644775.1 Chitinophagaceae bacterium
ATGGAACCGGCTCAAAACAAGTTAACGGCTTGGGTCGACTAAGCTATTCGCTGCATGGTGCGGGTTTATTCAGGCGAACAGAGTTTTTCTTAAATACCTCAACGTTTTCGATGAACGAATACATCGACTCTTTTGGGAAAAAGCACATCGCACGATTTCAAAAATTAGTACCCGGTGTCAGGCTCACGTTTAAAGAACACGACGCCAGGAGCACCGTAAGAAAGCACTTGACCTGGAAGACCTTCCTAATAAGGGAAGGCAACTTTCGTTTTGGAACTGATACCACCATCATCAATACTGACACTTCTTATGCGGAAGCCATATCTATTAGAAGTAGCGAGCGGTTTGTAAATCAGCTGCAGTTTACTTATGAAAACCACAGAGTGCTTTATCCCTTTGATGTGCGAATTACAATAGAGCAGATGAAGGACTTAATAAGGCCGGTAGCTACTGCAAATTACTTCTTTAATTATAGAAAGGAAGGTGGTTTAAACGTGCGGGTGTTTGCCGGTAAAATATTTTATACAAATGGCAGAAGCCAATCCAAATCGTTTAGGAACGATCGTTATCACCTCAATATGACTGGCCCGGACGGGTACGAAGATTACACCTACAGCAACTACTTTATTGGGCGTAATAAGTTCGAAGGGCTTCCTAGTCAACAAATCATGATGCGTGACGGAGGCTTTAAGTTTCGCACGAACCTATTAGGCAATGAAGTGGGAAAAACTGATCGCTGGTTAACTGCACTGAACTTTAATTCAACTGTACCAGCCCATTTAAACCCGCTTTCAGTGCTACCCGTAAAAATTCCTTTACGGCTGTTTGCCGATATTGGAACATATGCAGATGCGTGGGATCGTGAATCGGAGAAGGATCGTTTTCTGTTTGATGCCGGACTGCAGTTTTCTCTTCTCCATGACGTTGTGAACATCTATGTGCCGCTGATCTATAGCAAGGTTTACCGCGAGTACTTTAAAAGTTATCTTTCAGAAAAACGCTTATTAAAAACAATTTCTTTCAGCATCAACCTCAATCCACCGGCTTTACGAAAACTGGCAAAGGAAATTGACTTTTGAGTACCTCTCAAACAATAAGGCACCTCACACGTACGGAAATCGATACTGCAAAGTGGGATGGCTGCATAGATCGAGCTGAAAACGGCCGCATCTATGCATATTCCACTTACCTCGATGCCATGTGTACAAACTGGGATGCGCTGGTGATGGGAGAATATGGGGCAGTGATGCCCTTGCCCTGGCGGAAGAAGTATAACATCTCATACATTTACTACCCTGCTTTTGCTGCGCAACTCGGAGTGTTCGCAAACAACATGAGCGCTGATCTCGTAGCTTGTTTCATAGCTGCAATTCCTAAGACCTTCAGGTATATTGATTGCCCGCTAAATCAGGGCAACGTTTTTTCGATATCCTCAGTTCCGATGATGGTTCGTTCCAATTATGTGTTGGACCTTAGCAGACCTTATGCGTCGCTTGCTGATGGATATCGTGAAAACATCAAACGAAACATAAAAAAGGCACTCAGCCTCCGGTGCACTGTGGTCAGGGATTTTCCTGTGGAGCGAGTGGTCTCTCTGGCCAAACTGCAGACAGTGCAGTCGTTTATAACAGAAGAAGATTTTAGGCGTTTTCAAAAGCTATTCTATCTCCTGAGAAATAATCGAAAAGCAGTGACATATGGCGTGCATTCTCCCGCTAATGAACTAATAGCCTCCTGTGCTTTTATTTTTTCTCACAAACGCGCTTACTACATTATGGTGGGTAACCATCCAAATGGCAGAACATTGGGAGCTTCGCACATGCTGATTGATGCTTTCGTTAAAGACCACGCTGAAAAAGACTTACTGCTGGATTTTGAAGGTAGTGATGTTCGCAACCTCGCGTTCTTCTATAGCAGCTTTGGTGCTACAGAAGAAAAGTATGCTGCATTACGACTAAATCGGCTGCCCTGGTATCTGCGATGGTTGAAAAATTAAGCAATTGTTAAACAGGCAGGTAATCACTAAACACCAATTTCCTGTCTATATTCCAAAATCTTTTCTGCAATGGCCAGATCTATGGGCCTTGTAATTTTTATGTTGTTTTCTTCACCTTCTATCAGCGATATCTTCAAGCCAAAGCTTTCCACAACTGTGGCTTCATCGGTGAATCGTTCTTTATAATCTATTTCAAATGCAGGCAGTAAAATACGGCTATGAAAAGTTTGTGGTGTTTGCACCAGCACCACCCTCGATCGGTCGAAGACTTCATTATCATTCTCTGCTTCGTTCAGGAGGCGCACACTGTCTTTGCAACGAATAGCCGGTACAGCACTGCCCGTTTCTAACGTGTTTTCATAGCAGCGATGTATAAGCTCAATGCTTACCAGACAACGTACTGCATCGTGCACAAATACCACAGCATCTTTGTGCACCAGGCGCAAGCCGTTCTGAACTGAATGGAAGCGAGTTTCTCCGCCACTCGTTATCTGAATACGTGAATGGTCGAAGTATGCATCGATGATTTCTCTTCCGAGGTCGGTAAATTCTTCTGGTAACACTAATATGATATGCAGATCGTCAAAAGCTTCCAGAAAGGTTTTCAGGGTGTAGTAAAGAACGGGTCTATCGTGTAGGAACAGGAACTGCTTTGGCGTGCTTAATCCCATTCTTGAACCAAAGCCACCAGCTACTATGACCGCAAATTTCTGCATAGATCTATGTCGTAAAATTCAGCAATTGGAAGCAATTATTTGAAAATTTCTTCTTTTGCATTCAATGTCACGAGCAGTTTGCACTCATGTAGCAACTTTTCTTTGTCAATTGCAGCTGTGCCTACTTCTTCGCAAACAAGGCCTCCCGCGATGTTGGCGATCTCAGCCATTAATTCCACATCACCAGTAGCTGCGTAAATGAGAGCAGCAGTAGCTATCACGGTATCACCGGCGCCTGACACGTCGGCGATATTTCTGATGTGTGATGGGATCAACGCTGCATCATTTTCCTGCTGATAGAAAACTCCTTTTTCTGATAGAGTTATGAATGAAATCCTGTGTTGCAACACTGCTTGAAGCGCTTGATGAATACTCCGCAGGCTTTGCAGGTCCACCTGGGTACTGATGATGTTCAATGCTTCTTTCGCTTCTTTAAGATTTGGCTTGAAAATGTCAACGGCTTTGTATTGAAAAAAGTTTTTCCGTTTGGGATCTACTGCAGTTAGTATGTCATTGTTGCGGCAGATTGAAACCACATTCTCGATAACAGCTTCGGTTAACACACCTTTATTATAATCCTGAAGAATTACAACCTGCGGTTTTTCCTTTTTCACGAACTCTTCGAAGGTCGAAATAAGTTTTTCCTGTTCAAGGTGATTGAGGTCTTTCGTTACTTCAGAATCCAGCCGCATCATCTGCTGATTTCGGCTGATAATGCGTGTTTTGTTGGTAGTGATTCTGTCTGAACTTTTGAATGAGTATGTTGAATTGATCTGGTTAAAATCAAATAGTTCCCGGAGGCATGTTGCTTCTATGTCGTCTCCAAATACCGTTACAACAAATGCCTGTGCATGCAGCGATTGAATGTTCAACGCCACGTT
>DASQNW010000477.1:0-5924 GCA_035644775.1 Chitinophagaceae bacterium
AATGACACGCAATCGGCTCAACATTATGCCTGCTCAAGGAAATGCAGTCATACGCCTGCAGAGCAAAACTAAACCAGCATTGAAAAACGCTACAGTCAAAAGCATGGGAAACAATATTTATGAAATTGCACTCTCCGGCACAAAGCCAGCTGTAATCAGGTATACAGCAGTGGATTAAAAACTGAAAAGTGCATGAACAGAGTGTGAAAACCTATCCTACTCTCATTGATATTTAGGGTGACATTTGCTCACATTACAATCTTTTACTTGCGCACAACAATCCGTCACACGAGCTGTTATTATTATTTCACTTAACCAACACAAACTTCAGCAAATGAACAGTTTACAAGACAAAGTAGCCTATATAACAGGCGGCAGCAAAGGGATAGGACTTGGTATTGCCAGAACATTGTTAGAGCTAGGCATGAGAGTCGCCATAACTAGTCGCAACCTCGCCGCAGCGAAAGAAGCAGCCACCTCCCTCAGCAGCGACAGCAGCCGGGTGGTAGCCCTGGAATCGGATGTCGCTTCCTACAGTTCTGAGCAAAACGCAGTGAAGGCAGTGATTGAAAAGTTTGGTTCGCTCGATGTGTTGATTGCAAATGCAGGGGTAGGGCATTTTGCCCCCATAGACACACTTTCGGAAGAAGACTGGAAACACACCATCGACACCAACCTCACAGGGGTATTCAACAGCGTGAAAGCAGGATTAGAGGCCCTGAAGAAATCTCAGGGATACATCATTACCATTGCAAGTCTTGCAGGCACCAACTTTTTTGAGAACGGGTCTGCATACAATGCCTCCAAGTTTGGACTTGTTGGGTTTACCCAAGCTATCATGCTTGACCTTCGCAAGTACGGCATCAAGGTTACGACCATCATGCCCGGTTCAGTAGCCACTTACTTTAACGATCACCAGCCCTCCGAAGCCGATGCCTGGAAGATACAGCCCGAAGACATGGGAAAGATGGTGGCCGACCTGTTGCACATGCATCCACGTACGCTCCCCAGCAAGATTGAAGTGCGACCGTTGAAACCGGGAAAGGGATAAAGTGAGTTTTAAAATGAAAAGAGGAAGTGTTCCGTTCAATGAGCAGGTGTACAGCAACGGACTGGTTTATGTCGATTGTTATGCAAATGGTGTGTGAAAGCCTTCGTCAGATCTCTGACTTTTCCTCCTGCCCAAGCTGCCAGGCGACTGCTTTTGCTGAACTGCTTAAATTGTCATCATCCGAGGAAGAACTTTTTAAGGGGCTACTAATTTTTTCTTTCACTTGTCCGGAATTCTCCTGGCAGATCGTCAATAGACAAACCTCATTTAATTAAAAATTAAAAACAATGAAAAAATTCATGTTGATCTTCCACGGTGGAATTAAATCAAGCGCCTCTCCTGAAGAACTGCAATCCAATATGGGCAAATGGATGGCTTGGGTAGAAAAGTTGCACCAGGAAGGAAAATACGTAGCCGGCGAGGCCCTGCTTCCTGGTGGTAAACTGGTGACAGGAAAAACCACGGTTACTGATGGACCCTACACTGAAGGTAAGGAGCTCGTTGGTGGCTTTTTTGTGATCAATGCAGCCACTATAGAGGAAGCTGTATCGAATGCCACAGAAAATTACCCCGATTTTGAGTATGGCGGTACCGTTCAGGTGCGACCGGTCATGAAATTTGACATGTAATGGAGCAGGCAGGCAATAGAATTTTTTATTGCCTGCTTTTTCAAAGCACGAACTTAGAGCTGTGGTATCCACAGTTCATCAAACGGTCGATCACCTTTTCCGACACGAGTACGGGAAGATGGTGGCCGTACTCTCGAAGTTGTTAGGTTTGCAGCACCTGCAGACAGCACAAGACCTGGTGCAGGACACTTTGTTTCAGGCGCTAAATACCTGGGCACTGAATGGTCTGCCTGATAATCCACCTGCATGGTTGCACCGCGTGGCAAGAAACAAGGCCATAGACTTTATTCGACGTAACCAGAATTTCCAAAGGAATATCGCTCCTGAATACAGGTATCTATTAGAGGCAGAAAAATCTTCTACTCCAGACCTTCTGTTTGAAGACGAAGGAATTCAAGATAGTGTGCTGCGGATGATATTCGCCTGTTGCCACCCGGCAATACCTGTGGAATCACAATTAGCGTTGGCTTTAAAAACGCTCTGCGGACTTAGTTCACCGGAGATCGCGAGAGCTTTTCTCACTTCGGAGGACACCATAACCAAGCGCATTTACCGTGCTAAGGAAAAGATTAGGATAGAGGGCATACAACTAGAGCTGCCAGCGAGGGGAGATATAACCAACCGGCTCAATGCCGTTTTGCATTGTCTTTACCTAATGTTTAACGAGGGCTATAATTCCTCGCACCCCAGCAGGTTAATTCGCGAAGAGCTTTGTGAGGAAGCTATACGTCTCGCGTATTTGCTCACGCAAAATGGGAGCACCGACCAGCCCGCCACCAATGCCTTGCTAGCTCTCTTTTGTTTCCAGGCTTCCAGGTTGAAGGCACGTTTAGATGATAAGGGAAATATTATTCTACTACAACAGCAGGATAGAACCTTATGGTATCAGCCTCTGATTCAAAAAGGCTATTATTTTTTGGAAAAAGCCACGGGCGAGGAAAATTCGCTCTACCACCTTGAAGCAGGAATTGCCTATCTGCACACTGCAGCGCCGTCTTTTGAAGAAACGGATTGGGTGGCTATTCATCATCTATACACTGTCCTTTTTCATCATCATCCGTCACCTTTCGTGGCCCTTAATAAAGCCATTGCAGCTTTGTATGCCGAAGGGCCAGCCGCGGCCCTGGAAGATTTAAGGAAGATAAAAGACCTGGAGCAATATTATCTCTATCATACCGCTCTTGGTGAAGTGCATTTGAAAACTGGCAATAAAAAACTTGCTCATGGGCACTTGAAAAGAGCACTGGAGCTCACCCGCTCAATAGCGGAGCGCCAGCTTATACTCGGTAAACTAAAGCTCTGTGAATAAGGTGTAAAGAAATGTGCGGTAACGCCTAATAGCAACGAATGGGAAGGTACATTTTATTCCGCAAGAGGAACGCGGGGAGCTGGACGCAACAGGGCTTCCACATAGTGGCTTTGCCAGATAGGCAAAGCAATAAAATTCGCCGGATTGATGCACGAGGAGTAACACGTTTACGGCGAAACTATCAAACGTTTTTTAGCTACAGTCGCGTATCAACAATTGCATCAGACAACTGTGACTCAATAGCGTATAACCAACGGGCTGATCCTGGCAGCAACTTCCAATCGGCTTTGTCCTTTTCGGTGAGGCTAAAGGCAATGGCTTTATTGTTATCATCATGTGAGGTGATGAAAAACTTGACACCGTTTGCGTTTCTCATCCGGTTGAAATAGAATCGTCTTTTTTCTTTGCCAACTGTAATCTCTTTAGTGAATTGCTCCATGCGTATTTATTTTACTGGTAAATTAAAGGCAATAAAAAACCCCGGCGGACCGGGGTTCGTATCATCGGGAACGATTAATATCTGGTTTTGTTGTAGCTGCTGCCGTTGTTGTAATTACCGCCATTGCCGCTACGTGCAGGGCGATCTTCTTTCGGCTTAGCTTCCATAACCTTGATGTTTCTTCCTTCAACGCTTGCGTCGTTTAACTCGGCAATCGCTTTTTTGGAAGCAGCTTCATCACTCATTTCTACAAAACCAAAGCCCCTTGAACGGCCGGTTTCTCTGTCATTGATGATTTTAGCTGAAGTAACTTCTCCGTAAGGAGTAAAAAATTCTCTTAAGTCTTCATCCTGTACGTTGAAGCTTAAATTTGAAACGTAAATGTTCATTCTTGAAAAATAAAATAATAAAAAATGGTATCTGAGTAGGCCAGGAGTAGAAACTAACTAAGATGCAGAAGCAGACTAATTAACTGATACTAATTGCGAGGCTCAAATTGTCTTTGTAAAGGTACACTTTTTTCTCAGCTCACGTCACTTTTATTCATAAGAAATATACAAAGGATAGGCAGAGAACTCGTTAGGAATGCTTTGTCTGGTTTTCACCCGTACTTCTTTACCTTTTTTTAGGAAGTCAGCCTCCAAGATTTATTTACCTTGGCGGAGCTTTTCGAATCTTCTAAAAAAAGCGGATTACCTGCTGTTTTGTTTTGTGGACCTGTAAAACCGCCTAATCGCTTGTTATATGAAAATCAAAAATCTTCTTCTTTCTTCATTTATTTTTTTCGTGTATGCGGCACATGCGGGAATCAAGCCCAGCCAACTTACGTGCGAATATCTGCCGCATGCTTCAGTAGTGGATGTGATGCAACCTCGGCTTGCCTGGATTAACCTGGCAGACAAACAGGAGCGAGGCCAAAAACAAACAGCCTGGCAGGTAAGGGTTGCTTCGTCAAAATCATTGTTATCTACCCCCGACTTATGGGATAGCAAGAAAGTTTTGTCCGACCAGTCAACAAGAGTTGTGTATAACGGAAAGCCTCTGAAATCTCGCCAGGAATGCTGGTGGCAGGTGCGGGTGTGGGACAAAGATGGTACTGCATCATCCTGGAGCGAGCCAGCTATTTGGCGCATGGGTCTGCTGAATTCATCCGATTGGAAGGCACATTGGATTGGAGCTCCGTGGCAGGGCGAGGGGGCATTACCCAAACCTCCCGGTGGTCCAGACGGAGTATTGAAAACCTTTCCACCTCCCGCACCGATGTTTCGAAAGAAGTTTGCAGTTAAAAAAAATATTGCTAAGGCAGTGGCTTTCGTAACTGGGCTTGGTTATTTTGAATTCTATCTAAATGGTGCAAAGGTCGGCGATGATGTGTTGGTGCCCAATCAAACAAATTATGGAAAGCGCCCAGAGCTGGTAAAAGAAAATATTCCCCTGGAAGATAATTTCAGAGAATACAAAGTGATGTACCTCGCGTATGACGTCAGCAATCAATTGAAGAAAGGCGACAACGTAGCGGGTGCCATTGTTGGAAATGGCTTTTACAATCCAGCGAAATATTGGATGGGCGCCTACGGGTCTCCACGTTTTCTTGGTCAGATACATATCACCTATACCGATGGTACAGAAGAAGTGATCGTAAGTGACGAAAGCTGGAAAGCTGCACAAAGTGCCATCCTGATGGATATGGTGTTTTATGGCGAACACTTTGATGCGCGGAAAGACCAACCCGGCTGGAGCACGGCTCAATTCAAAGACGCGGGCTGGAAGAACGCCGTCAGAAGGAAGGCTCCTGAAGGGAAACTAGTGGCACACACTGCCTATACAGATAAGGTAACAAAAAAGCTACAGCCGCTTAAGATCGAAAAAACAGACAGCGGTACTTACAAGGTAAGTTTCGCTGAGGAAATCTCCGGATGGCTACGCTTTAATAATGTGACAGGACCTGCGGGACATAAAGTGCACGTAAAGTTCAACAGCAACATCTACTCGGGTGACAACTCTTACATCTTCAAAGGTGGAGGGGTGGAAAATTATGCTCCACGCTTCAACTGGTTTGTATTCAGCGGCGTTGAAATATTCAACTGGCCCGGAGAATTGAAAGCAGAGCACCTTACTGCTGAAGCCGTGAATACGCATATAAAGGAGACGGCTAGTTTTGAAACATCCAACTCATTGCTAAACGATGTTACCCGCATCTGGAAGAGAAGCCAATTGGATAATATGCACGGGGGTATTGCGAGCGACTGTCCGCATCGGGAGCGGGCGGCATATACAGGCGACGGCCAGGTGGCAAGTGTAACGGTGATGCACAACTTTGATGCACAAAATTTTTATCAGAAGTGGATTCAGGACATACTCGGTGCACAAAACCCAACTACGGGATACGTACCTAATGGTGCGCCGTGGGAGCCTGGCTGCGGTGGCGGAGTGGCATGGGGGGCAGCAATGAATATTATGCCGTGGGAGTACTATATGCATTATGGCGCAAAGGAT